>JBDLRO010000135.1:0-3925 GCA_039800025.1 Actinomycetota bacterium
GCTGCGAATATCGGGAAGCGCAACGCGGCTGAGGGCCAGGATCAAGAAGAGATAGGTCGCTGCGTTGATGATGAACAGCTGCGCCGTCGAGACCCCTCCGAGGGAGAGAAGAGCAGCAAGCGTCGGTCCGAGAACCCGGCTGCCGTTCAACTGCACCGAATTCATGCTGATGGCACCGGCGAGGTCGCGTCGGTCGACGAGAAGGGGGACTGTGGCTTGGAACGCTGGAGCATTGAGCGCGTTGCCGATACCGATGGCGACTTGAGCCAGGAAGAGCGCCCAGATCGGTCCGTGGATGCTGACGACGAAAGCGAGGACCAGGGAGAAGACGAGTTGGACCCATTGCATCCACAGCAGGAACGTCCGACGGTTCACTTTGTCGGCGATGATCGCCCCGGGAATCGCGAGCAGCAACAGCGGCCCGAGTTGGGCGAACACGAGAAATCCGACGATCTTGGCCGAACCAGTTCGGTCGTCGATGTAAGCCGGGAGTGCGAGGTTCTGCATCCAGGTTCCGATGCTCGACAAGAAAAGCCCCGTCCAGATCAAGCGGTAAGCGGGGTACGCCAACGCGGCCCGGGCGGTGCCGGGGGGATGCGGATGAGACAGCGGGGGGAGCGAGTCGGTCATGGTGTGCGCAGGCGGAACGGCTGCGTGACGAGCATAGTGAAGGTGGCTCGGAGCATTCCCCCGGCGGGATGGATTCGGCGGAACGGGCCGAGATCAGCAAACCCAGATGAACGATTGCGGCGTGACAGACTTGTCGGATGGCAGGGCGTTCGAGTTCAGAGCATGATGTGAGTTCCGCCGTCGGACGTGTCGTCGCGCGTCCTGACATGGCGTGTCGGTCGCCGCTTGGCACATTTGCCGAATGTCCGTTGTGCGGCGGAAATCTTGCGCCGGAGCACGCTCATTTTCGATGTGGCTCGTGCGGATGGCGCGATTCGTGCTGCGACTGACCCGTGGCGACCGACCAGTTGAAACCGATCCGGTCGATCAACTGAGCAACTCGGCGTAGATCGGGAGCACCATCGCCGGTCCGCTGACGAGGAACGTCGTGATGCACGTTTCCTTCCACTTCGCCAGTTCGTCCTTGATCTTGTCCATCGGTCCGACGAGTGCAACGTCTTCGACCATCGACAAAGGAATCGCAGCCGCAGCTTCGGCTTTCTTTCCTTGCAGGTAGAGGTCTTGGACCTTCAGCGCCACGTCTTCGTAACCCATGCGGGCGAAGACTTCGAAATGAAAGTTCGCGCCGCGGGCTCCCATTCCGCCGGCGTAGAGAGCGAGGAACGGTCGCACCATGTCCGCGCAAGTCTCGGCGTCATCGCCCGGGATGATCATCACCGTCGATGTGACTTCGAAGCGATCGGCCTTGTTCGATTCGCCGGACTTGGCGAAACCCTCCGCGAGACATGACCGATAGAAGGCGTCTTCTTTCGGAGAGAAGAACAGGGGAAGCCATCCATCGCAGATCTCGGCTGCGAGCGCGACGTTCTTCGGACCTTCGGCTCCGAGGAAGATCGGAATACTGCTGCGAAGCGGGTGCACGGTCGGCTTCAGTGGTTTGCCGAGTCCAGCGCCATCCGCCCCGGAATACGGCAGGTCGTAGAACGTGCCGTGGAGTTCGACTGGCTTCTCACGTGCGAGAACTTGACGCACGACGTCCACGTACTCGCGGGTACGCGCGAGCGGTCGCGGGTATGGCTGTCCGTACCATCCCTCGACGACCTGAGGGCCGCTCGCCCCGAGACCGAGGATGAAGCGCCCGTTCGACAAGTGGTCGAGAGTGAGTGCTGCCATCGCCGCAGCTGTTGGCGTGCGGGCGCTCATCTGCATGATCGCAGTCCCGAGCCGAACCTTCTCGGTGTTCGCTCCCCACCAGGCCAATGGAGTCAAAGCATCGGAACCGTAGGCCTCAGCAGTCCAGATCGAGTCGAAGCCGAGCCGTTCGGCTTCGAGGACGGCTTGAGCAGCCCCCGCTGGCGGGCCGGCACTCCAATAGCCGGTGTTGTAGCCGAGGGAAATCTTGCGGGTCGAAGCCATGTCGACACGCTAGTTGTCGTTGCCCGACTCGAGATCACCGGCAAGAACCGTCCGCGACGCAAGGACCGAGCGAACGGCACCGCCTGCCGACCGCAACGTCGATCAGGTCGCGTCGAACGTGATCGCCAACTTCTGCGGTCCGTAGATCGCCGTGCCCGCTGGCTTCCATTCGACCGGTCCATCGAGGGCGAGGTTGGGCATTCGCTTGGCGAGGATCGGGAGCGCCTCTTGTTGCTCGGCGCGAGCGAGGGCAGCGCCGAGGCAATAGTGAATACCCGACCCGAAGGTCATCTGCGGTTGACCCGACGGTTCGCGTCGGATGTCGAATGTCTCCGGGTCGGCGAAGATCGTTTCGTCGCGATTGGCCATGGCGAGAGCTGGCGTGACAATCGTGCCCGCGGGGAACAGGATTCCTTTGTACTCGATGTCGACGCTTGCGAAACGTCCGGTCGCGCGCACGGCGCCGACATAGCGCATCGTCTCCTCGACAGCACGCGGCGCAAGATCGGGTTGCTCGGCGAGCAACGTCCACTGTTCGGGATGTTCGGCGAACAACGCCACCGAGCATCCGAGTTGATTGCGGGTCGTGTCGGTTCCGCCGACGATGACTGCCATGACCATCATCACGAGCTCGTCCTCGCTGAGGCGATCGCCCTCTTCCTCCGCAGCGATCAAACTCGTGATCAGGTCATCGGCCGGAACATTGCGACGTGCAGCAATCAGGTCCCGTGAATACGCGTCGAGCTCTTCTTGGGCTGTGACGATGAGTTCCACCTCGTCGGCCGCAGTGGCGTTGAAGATGCGCAAGACGTCTTCTGCGCACCGACTGAACAGCTCCCAGTCCTTCTTGGGGGCCCCGAGAAGCTCGCAGATGATCGGGATGGGATACGGGTCGCACACGTCGGCAACGAGATCGCATCGACCCTGTGATGCCACAGGGTCGACGAGCGAGTTCATCACTTCGCGCATGAACGGACGAAGTCGGTCCGCTGCACGCGGCGAAAAAGCTGGGGCGACCAGACGTCGAAGTCGTGTGTGGACATCGCCTTCGGCCGACAGGATCGACTCGCGTCGTCGCTCCTTGACCCGAGGGTCTTGGACGCCGGAGAGTTCGGCGGCCAATCCAGCCGCGCTGTGCCAGCGTTTGTCGCGCAGGATTGCCTGGCAGTCCTCGTATGTGAAGACCGGGTAGGCGATCGCGCCACGAGCAATCCAGGTTTCGGAGGCGAGTCGGGCCAGTTCACGCCGATGCTGCTCGTCATCGGCGAAGTCGAAAGTGACGCGGGGAATGTCGAGTTCGCTGACGGGGGTAGCCATGGGAGCAACCTAGCCCGCGTTCTCGATTCTTTCGAGACCGGATCGATACGCCTCCAGCCGTCTGGGTCAATTGTGCGTTCGCCTAGAGTGCTGCCATGCAGACGTATCGCAATTTCATCAATGGTCAGTACGTCGATGCCGCCGACGGCCGCACGATCCCGGTCATCGACCCGTCGACAGGGGAGCAGTACGCAACAGCTCCTTTGTCCTCCGACGTCGATGTCGACTCCGCGATGAAGGCCGCGGCCGTCGCGTTCGAGACGTGGAGGGACAGCACCCCCAAGGACCGTTCGCTGGCTCTGTTCAGAATCGCCGATGCCATCGAGGCTCGCGCAGAGGAGTTCATCGAGTTGGAAGGTCGCAATTGCGGTAAGCCATTCGCGGTCACCCGTTCCGAGGAGATCCCGCCGATGGTCGACCATGTGCGCTTCTTCGCGACTTCGGCGCGCCATCTCGAGGGCAAGAGCGCAGGCGAGTACGTCCCCAACATGACGAGCTACATCCGCCGCGAACCAGTCGGGGTCTGCGCCCAGGTGGCTCCATGGAACTACCCGATGATGAT
>JBDLRO010000136.1:0-15740 GCA_039800025.1 Actinomycetota bacterium
ACCGAGGGGGAAATGGACGACTCCCTGCTCGGACGTGTGTCCGTCGGTGATCTGCTCATCCTGCCGATCAGCGATGTCGCCAATCGTTGGCGCTCACCATCGTGAGTGACCCTGCGATGGCGACTTCGGTCATCGGAATCGGCGTCGATGCAGTCGACATCGATCGATTCGCGAAAATGCTCGAGCGCACACCGTCGACTCGCGACAGGATCTTCACGATCGTAGAGAAGAACTATGCCGCTCGATTCGCGAATCCGATTCCGAATCTTGCTGTGCGGTTCGCCGCTCGAGAGGCCACGATGAAGGCTCTCGGTGTCGGACTCGGAGCGTTCGATCTGCACGATGTGTGGATTCGCAACGAGGCTTCGGGTCGGCCGATTCTCGAAGTCGAAGGCCAAGCGCAAACTCTCGCCCGAGAGGCGGGAATCACCCGATGGAGCGTTTCCCTGACCCACACGGACACCGTCGCCATTGCCTACGTGGTTGCAAGCGGCGTACCGACCTCCCTGAGCGGGGCGGGCGCGTGAGACCGGTCATCAACCCCAGACAGATGAGAGTCATCGACGCCGAAGCGGTGTCAGCAGGAGTGTCTCTCGACGTGCTCATACATCGTGCCGGTGAGGCGGTGGCTCGCATCGCGCGTCGAATGATGGGAGGGGTGTACGGCAGAACGGTGGTCTTGGTCGTTGGCAAGGGAAACAACGGAGCCGATGGTCGATGGGCGGGAAGGCTTCTTGCCGATCGCGGAGTTCGCGTGCACGTACTCGAAGCGGACAAGATGCCACTGCGCCTTCCCAAGTGCGATCTGATCATCGACGCCGCGTACGGCACCGGCTTCCGAGGTGAGTGGAGCCCGCCATCGACTCGCGGCATCCCGGTACTGGCAGTCGACATCCCTTCAGGACTCGATGGGCTGACGGGGCGAGCAGGCCCGCAGGTCTGGACGGCTGATCGAACAGCGACATTCGTGGCCCTCAAACCGGGCTTGTTGTTCGGTCGGGGCCCAGCGGTCTGTGGGGAGATCGAAATCGTGGACATCGGGATCAATCTCGGTCTCGACTCCGTCGACACGAATCAGGTCGAAGAATCCGACATCTCGAAGTGGTTGCCAAGGCGACCGGTCGGCGCTCACAAGTGGAACGCAGCTGTCTTCGTTCTCGCGGGAAGCCCGACGATGATGGGCGCCGCCCATCTCGTCTGTCGAGCGGCGATGAGGATGGGAGCGGGAATCGTTCACGCCGCGACTCCGGGCGTCGGAAGCGACAAGTCGTTGCCCACCGAGATCGTGGGGCGATCGCTTCCACTTCTCGGTTGGGCGAGTGAAGTGGTCGCAGAGTCCGAACGATTCCAGTCGATCGTCGTCGGACCTGGGCTCGGACGAGACGACGCGACCGCAACCGAGACTCGCCGGGTGATCAGCCAGGTCCAAATCCCCATGGTCGTCGATGGGGACGGACTCTTCTGTGTGAGTTGGGGTGGAGAAGGGGCACGAGACATCATCCGGTCGCGAGCTGCAGCGACCGTGGTCACACCTCACGACGGAGAATATGCGATGTTGCTCGGCGACAAGCCGTCACCCGATCGTCTTGCGAGTGCTCGACGAATGGCGATCGATCTGAATTGCGTCTGTCTCTTGAAGGGTCCGACCACGGTGGTCGCAGAGCCATCCGGTGAGGCCTTGGTCATCAGCAATGCAGATCAACGACTCGCAACCGCAGGCAGCGGTGACGTTCTTGCAGGGATGATCGGGGCGCTCCTGGCTCGCGGTGTCCAGCCGTTCCACGCAGCGGCTACAGCCGCATGGATCCATGGACGTGCTGCATCACTCTTCGCGCATGAAGAGGGTCTGATCGCGTCCGACGTCGTGGACCTCATCCCCCGAGCGGTGTCAGAAACGAGACGTGTGTGAGCGTGTCGTCTGATCCGAGCCAAAGCCTCGGTCGTTCGAAAAGGTCGGCACACGTCGAAATCGATCTTGGTGGAGTCGCCCACAACGTGACGATGCTGTCGAATCGAGTTGCACCTGCACGTGTCATGGCTGTCGTGAAAGCCGACGCCTACGGACACGGAGCCGTGCCGGTTGCAGAGGCGGCACTGGCAGCAGGAGCCGATTGCCTGGCGGTCGCGCTCGTCCAGGAAGGCATCGAACTCAGAAGGGCAGGAATCGAAGATCCGATACTCGTTCTCTCGGAGCAGCCGGACAGCCAGGTCGGTGACATCGTCTCCCATGGTCTGATCGCAACGGCGTATTCGGTCTCGTTCATCGACGCTCTCGAGAGAGAGGTGCGCAAGAGGAATGTCGTTGGTCACGAAGTGCATCTCAAGGTCGACACCGGCATGAACAGGGTCGGCGTGCATCCGTCGGAAGCAGTCGAACGCGCAGGACGCATCGTCGCCTGTGGCCCGTGGTTGAGTCTGACGGGCCTGTACACCCATTTTGCGACTGCAGATGACATCGATTCGACCTTCGCTGCCGAACAATTGCGGAGATTCGAAACGGTTCTCGAAGGTGTGCGGCGAGCCGGCATCGACATCGAAACCGTCCATGCCGCCAACTCCGCCGGAGCACTTCTCCTTCCCGAAAGTCGCTTGGACATGGTGCGTCTCGGGATCTCGATGTATGGAATTGCGCCGAGCGAGTCGCTCGAAAGCGCATGTGCCGATCTGAGACCGGCACTCTCCCTGAAGTCGAACGTCTCGTACGTCAAGCGAGTGGGAGCGGGAGAAGGAGTCTCCTATGGATCTCGCTACCGATGTTCATCGACCACGACGATTGCCACCGTGCCGATCGGCTACGCGGACGGAATCGCTCGCCGTTCAGGACTCGTCGGGGTCGAGGTACTCATCGGCGGTCGACGTCATCCCATCGTCGGCGTGGTGACCATGGACCAGTTGATGGTCGATGTGGGCGATGCCGAGATCGCAGTCGGCGACGAAGTCGTTCTCATCGGCGGGCAGGGCGGTGAAAGCATCTCGGCGAACGAAATCGCACATCGTCTCGGGACGATCGGATACGAAGTCGTCTGTGCACTGGCGGATCGACTTCCTCGCCGATACACGGAGATGTGAGCCCCGTCGAGCGCATCGTGCCGCGACTGAGTGTCATCACCGAGAGTCATGGCTGGGTGCCGTAACATGGTCGGTGATCCCGCCGGATGGACGTATCTCGAGAATCGCTCCGGCCTTGATCCGCGGTTCCGAACATCGAACGAAATGGATTCGAGATGAACATTCTGGTCATCGGTGCAGGAGGGGTCGGAGCCTCGATGGCGTCGATCGCCGAGACGAGGGACTTCTTCCAGAAGTTCATTCTCGCCGACGTCTCCCTGGAAACCGCACAACACGCCGTCAGCGCCCTCGATGATCCGGGACGATTCGAAGCGAGGCGTCTCGATGCTCGTTCGGTGGCGGAGATCTGCGATCTCGTCGCATCCGAGAAGATCGATGTCATCGTCAATGCCTGTGATCCGCGATTGAACGAGCCCATCTTCCAGGGGTCGTTCACGAGCGGCACAACCTACATAGACATGGCGATGAGCCTCAGCTCCCCTCATCCAACGAATCCGTACAACGAGGTCGGAACCCCTCTCGGAGAGGACCAACTGGCAGCTCACGAGGCATGGTCGGACAAGGGCATCTTGGCACTCGTGGGCATGGGGGTCGAACCTGGACTGTCGGATGTCTTCGCGCGATACGCGAAGGATCATTTGTTCGACACGATCGATGAGATCGGCATTCGAGACGGATCGAATCTGTCGATCGACGGATATGAGTTCGCGCCGACGTTCTCCATCTGGACGACCATCGAAGAGTGCCTCAACCCGCCCATCGTGTGGGAGAAGTCTCGGGGCTTGTTCACGACGGACTGCTTCAGTGAACCTGAGGTGTTCCACTTTCCAGCAGGGATCGGTCCGATCGAGTGCGTCAACGTCGAACACGAAGAGGTGCTGCTGATACCGAGAGAGATCGACTGCAACAGGGTGACGTTCAAGTACGGCTTGGGTGCAGAGTTCATCGATTGGCTCAAGACATTCGCGTATCTTGGCTTGGATTCGACGGACAAGATCAGAGTCGGCGACGTTCATGTCGCTCCGCGGGACGTTCTCGCTGCAGTGTTGCCGAATCCAGCGGAACTCGGTCACCTGATGCACGGCAAGACGTGTGCAGGGACCTGGGTGCGGGGAACCTACGATGGCAATCCTCGCGAGGTCTACCTCTACCACGTGGCGGACAACGAGACGACGATGCGCGAGTGGGGGTCACAGGCGGTGTTGTGGCAGACGGCGATCTGTCCCGTCGTGGCTCTCGAATTGTTGTCCACCGGAGCATGGAAGGGTGTGGGTGTTCGGGGGCCGGAGGCATTCGATGCAGCGCCGTTCCTCAATCTCCTCGGGGCCTACGGCTCGCATCATGGACTCTTGGAAATGGGGCCCGGTTTGTGGCCGAGTCCGCGATTGACCGGGCAGCTCGGGTGGGACCGACCCATTCGGCGAGCGATCAAGCCCTGAGAATCACCTGAGCACGAGGGACTGGATTGCCGAGGCTTCTCGGTTCCACATTCTGTCTCAGCCCTGCGCGCCTTCCAGTTCATAGAGAATCACGCTTCCGTGGCGGATCCAGAGACCGGCTCCAGCTTGGGTGAAGCCCGCTGACAGCTTCTCTCGGTACCAGTCACCGGTTCGCCGATGAACCTGCATGTCCGTCGCAGAGCTGTCGACAACGGTTGCGAAATCATGAGTCGTCGGGACTTCGAGATAGAGAACGTGTCGCGTTGCGGACGCAATGTGATCGATTGCCTGCTCACAGGCGGCGTCATCGAGATACTGCAGGACTCCGTGACAGATGACGAGATCGAACGAACGTGCCGGACGCCAGGTAGCGATGTCGCGCTGCTCGTGTCCGTATCTCATGCACGCGTATTCGCTCACGTCGGTCGAGACGATCTTGATCGATGGGTGGTTGACGCGGAACCAATCGCGCCACAAACCGGGTCCGGCTCCGATGTCGAGAACGGACCTGGGTTTGATTCCCCACCATGCACACATGCCGACCACCCCGGTGGCCAGATGGGCGATGCGTCTGCGATCGTGAACTCCGTGACGACCGTAGAACCGCTGGTAGTACCCCGCGTCGAAATGATCTCTGGTGCCCATCTTCAATCGAAGAGTCGTCGCAGGATTCGCCTGAATTCGACGGTGTGGCGATCCGAACGGACGTGGACTTGACCGCGATCGAGCGGAAGGGACTTGTCGAGCAGGTGTTCGATGACGGCCAGATCCTCAGTGAAGATTCGCATCTCGTAGTCGACAGCGGCACGTTTGTCGGCATCGGTGGGGCAGTCGTTGCGCAGCATGACGATGTGCACCCGGGTGCGTGCGAGTGACATCGGCTGGCACCACATCACGATCGAATTGACCATCCCCGTCATCGTCAACTCGAGTCGGAGGTTCGCAGTAAAGGGCACTCGATAGTCGTATCTCATCCTGCGTGGCTGAGTGAGAGGATGGGCTCCAGCCGCAACGAGCGGATCTTCGTGATTGTCGACCAGATGGTCGTATTCGACGACGAATCCCCAGCCGTCGTCGGTCCTCGTCGTGGTGAAGTCACTGACGAGACGGTCGTCGTCGGATCCGAAGGTTCCAGCATGCACGAAAGGAAAATGCGAGAAGTCGAGGAAGTTGTCGATCGCCTGAGCGGCGGCGGCGTCGATGTCGACAGGTGGCATCCAGACCTTCTCGAGGGACGAATCGTCCCATTCCGGGATCCTCAGGATGTCCGTGATCGGTTCGTCCAGTGCGATCCAGACGAGGCCGTATTGCTGTCGAATCCGAGGAGAATCGAGTCGAGTCTGGGGAAGTGTTGCGTCGGATCCGAGGGCGGGGATGTGGGCACATCGACCATCGGCGCCGAATCTCCATCCGTGGTAAGGACATTCGATCGTCGATCCGACAACCCTGCCATCGGAGAGTCGAGCGAAGCGATGCGGACACACATCGCGAAAGACGCGAACCTCGCCATCGAGTGCGACGACGGCGAATGCTTCGCCAAGGAGCTCGACCCGCTGAGGTTCGTCGCCGAAAGATTCGACGCGCCCGATCGGATGCCAGAGTCGGCGAAGCTCGGCTGATTCGTTCGTGAGGACGACTGGACTCATGCGGCGCGGTTCAACGCTCTTCGCGTTCGTAGGGCTGGCCGAGTGCGGCCGGAGCCCCGAGTCGCCTGTGAGCGAACTGTGTCGACACGACCACCAGGACGACGATGGTCAGGGCATACGGCAGAGCGTCGAGAATGTCGCCGTTGATCTGGATGTTTCGCGCCTTGAGAGTGGTGCCGAGGGACTGCAGTGCTCCGAAGAGGTATGCGCCGATCAAGGTCAATCCGGGTCTCCAGAAACCGAAGATCACGAGAGCGATGGCGATCCAGCCGGCTCCTTTGGTCATGCCGTCGACCCAGGTGGGAACGATCGCGAGGCTGTAGTACACGCCGCCGAGTCCGGCGAGCGACCCGCCGAGGACGGTGTGCACATATCGATACCTGACCACGTCGATCCCCATTGCATCGGCTGTCTGGGGTGATTCACCCACGGCGCGCAGGTGGAGACCGAATCTGGTGCGGAAGAGATAGATCGAGGCCACGATGACGAGCAGCCACGACACGTAGGTGAGGACGTTCTGGTTGAACAGGATCGGTCCGAGGACCGGAACGTCCGCGAGACCGAGGACGTCGATTTTGCGGATCGGTCGATCGACAGGAGTCTTCGCAACTTGCCAGATGTTGGCGAAGTAACTCGACAGGCCGACGGCTCCCGCAAAGATCGTGATTGCCAGACCTGCCACGGTCTGATTCGTTCGCAGCGTGACGCACAAGAATGCATGCAGCAATCCGGTACACGCCCCGGCGAACATTCCGATCACGATCGCAGCCGTGACGGTGAACCACGCCGGTCCTTCCACGTGTTGGGAAGCCCATGCACCGGTCACGCCCCCGAGGAGCATCATTCCCTCGACACCGAGGTTCAGAACCCCGCTGCGCTCGGTGAACACTCCGCCCAGAGCTGCAAAGAACAGGGGTGTGCCGTAGAAGATCGCGGATGCCGCAATGACAACGAGAAGGCTGTTGTTCACGACGCCACCGCCACATCACTCGTCGCCCGGTTCCGGCGAATTCGATAGCGAAGCAAGACTTCGCCTGCGACCGAAGAGAACAAGATCAATCCCTGCAATGTCCCGACGAGACCGCTTGGGAAATCCGGCCCCTGGAGCGCATAGCCGGCGTTGGTCAATCCGCCGAGCAGGACTGCGACGAAGATGGTCGCCAGGGGGTTGAGACGAGCCAAAGCGGCGACGACGATTCCCGTGTAGCCGTAGTTCGACAATTGCAGACCCTTGGCATCGAGCAGATGACGGAAGTCTCCGACATCGGATGCACCGCCGAGGCCGGCCAACGCCCCCGACAACGCCATGACGGCGACGATCGTCCATCGCGTGCGAATTCCTGCGTACGCTGCGGCGCGCGGAGAGTCTGCGATGACCCCGACCTCGAAACCGAATCGGGTCCTCTTGTAGAGGAGCCAAACTGCGACTCCCGCGAGAATCGCAATCAGGAAACCGAGCGGGACGCTCACGCCGAAGATCGAGAACTTCGTCCACTCACCGCGCTCGCCAATGGGCTTGCCCGACGGAAATCCTTGTGAACGAGGATCCCGCCAGTAGGAACGAGAATTGAAGATCAGGTAGTTCAGCAAGATTCCGGCGATGTAGTTCAGCATCAGCGATGTGATGATTTCGTTGGTGTTGAAACGCGCCCGAAGCACTCCGACGATCGAGCCGTAGGCCGCCCCGAACAGCATTCCCATGATCACCATGCACACGACGACGAAGCCGACGGGTTGGCCGTCCATGGCGATGCCGACCAGCGCCGCACCGATGGCTCCGACGTACAATTGACCCTCGCCGCCGATGTTGATGACGCCCATGCGAAATGCGACGGCTGCGCACAGACCGGTGAAGGCGAGCGGAGTCGCCGTGATCAACGAACCTTGGAGAGCCCGCGTCGATGCGAAACCTCGTTCGAAGATGCGGTCGTAGACGTCGAGAGCGTCCTTCCCCGTGATCTGGAGAACGATTGCGCCGATCACGAGAGCTGCGAGCAGCGACAGGAGTGGGACACCCCAGTTCAACCAGGACGGCTGGGTCAGACGCTTTTCGAAGCGGACTGGAGACTTCATGAATCTGCTCCCACCGATTCGAGGCTGCCGCCCATCAAAAGACCGATACGGTGCCGGTCGGCTCGATCCATGGGGAGGTCGGCCACGATCCGGCCCTCGTACATCACGAGAACGCGATCGGACAAGGACATGATCTCGTCGAGGTCTTCGCTGATGAGGAGCACCCCGAGGCCCCGGTCAGCTGCCTCCACGAGTCGTGATCTGACCGTCTCGATGGCTCCGACATCGAGACCTCGGGTCGGAGAAGCCGCAATCAGGACTTTCGGCAGCGACGAGAACTCTCGAGCCAGCAGCACCTTCTGGACGTTGCCGCCCGACAGGAGCCGCACAGGAGTGCGAGTGTCGGGAGTCTTGACGTCGTAGCGATCGACGAGATCGACGGCTTGGCCGCGAATCGCCTTGCGTCTCAGGATGCGAAATCGCGACAGGGCGCTCGTGCGGTAGTTCTTGAGGGCCATGTTGTCCTCGACGGAGTGACCTGCAGCGAGACCGGTGTGCAGACGATCTTCGGGAATGTGCGCGATTCCTTGGGAGATCGCCGACCGGGCCCGACCTGACTTGATCGCTTGTCCGTCGACGGAGATCGTTCCAGCCATGACCGACCGCATGCCTGCGATGACCTCGGCCAACTCCCGCTGGCCGTTGCCGGCGACTCCGGCGACCCCGACGATCTCCCCCCGCCCGACGGTCAAGGTGATGTCGATCAGTGCACGCCGCGCGCGATCATCGGCAGCAACGACGCCGGACACGTCGAGAACGACGTCGTCCGGTCGAGCTGGGTGGGCTCTCGTCACCCGCGAGAATTCCACCGATCGGCCGACCATCATGCTCGCGAGTTCACGCGTCGATGTCGATGAAGCATCCACGCATCCGACTGTTCGACCCGCTCGGAGAACTGTGATCCGGTCGGCGACGGCCATGACTTCGTCGAGCTTGTGGGAAATGAAGATGATCGAACGCCCCTCGGCGACCATCGAGCGCAGTGTTCGAAAAAGAGCTTCGGCTTCGATGGGGGTGAGAACGGCGGTCGGCTCGTCGAGAATGAGCACGCGGGCTCCGCGGTAGAGCACTTTGAGGATCTCGACACGTTGCTGTTCGCCGACACTCAACTGCCAGATACGGGCCATGGGATCGACGGCGAGGTGGTACTTCTCGCTCAATTCCTGGACGCGGGCGAGGACGTCGTTGCGATCCAGGAAGACCTTGGCCCCTGTCTCACCGAGCACGACATTCTCAGCGACGGTGAACGTCGGGACGAGGCGAAAATGCTGGTGGACCATTCCGATGCCGGCTTCGAGAGCGTCACGCGGCGATGTGAACGAGACCTTCAGTTCTTCGACTTCGAGGCTTCCCGCGTCCGGTCGGTACAGCCCTGTCAGAATGTTGGACAGCGTCGATTTTCCGGCTCCGTTCTCGCCGAGAAGTGCGTGGACCTCGCCGGCTCGCAGCTCGAAATCGACACCATCGTTCGCAACGACGCCAGGAAACTTCTTGACGATCCCAGTCATCTTCACGGCGATCTTCGACGTCATCGTCATCCCTCTCGACAGATGTCACACATTAGATCCGGTGTGCGGGAACCCGGAAAAGGAAAGGGGGTGGGCCGAATGGCCCACCCCCGTACTTCCCATGAATCGAACACTGGACTCGTCGATCACCCAGCAGGGATCTCGCCGATGACACCCTCGACCAGGTAGCTCATCGACATCAACTCTTCATAGGTGTGCGAGACGCCCTCGGCGAGGACCTCGTTGCCCTGGTTGTCCTTGAGCGGTCCGGTGAACATCGAACCAGGTGCCTCGGTCAACTCGGCGAGCCGAGCCTCGATCAGTGCCCGGGTCTCCTCGCTGACGAGGGTTCCGAATGTGGCGAGCCGGACGAAGCCGTCATTGAGCGCTCCGTAGTAGTTGCCGGCGATCCAGTTGCCGTCGAGAACTGCCTGAATACGCGGGATCAAATAGACGCTCCAGTCGTAGACGGTTGCGGTCAACCAGACATCCGGGTAATTGGCGCTCTGGTCGCTGTCGTAGCCGGCCCACGGAACACCAGCGGCTGCTGCGGCATCACCCGAAGCGGGCGAGTCCTGCGACTTCACACCGATGACATCGGCTCCGTCGGCGATCAGGGCTTCTGCGGTACGGCGCTCGAGAGCCGGGTCGAACCAGGTGTTCGTCCATACGACCGTCACTTCAGCGGCAGGGTTCGTTGCGCGAGCACCCATCGTCCATGCGTTCACTCCACGCACGACTTCGGGAATCGGGAACGAAGCCAGGATGCCGAGCTTGCCGGACTTCGACGCCGCGCCGGCAGCCATGCCGGTCAGGTAGTCGGTGTCTTCGGCCGAACCGTAGAACTGCGAGAGGTTCGGACCCTGCTTGAAGCCTGTGGCGAATTCGAAGCAGACATTCGGGTGCTTCTCGGCAGCTTCGGCGAATGCATCCTGGAAACCGAAGGAGGTTCCGAAGATCACCGTGTTGCCGTCAGCAATGAGATCCTCGACGGTCTGCAGAACCTGCGGTCCTTCGGGGACGTTCTCCTTGTAGGTCGTCTCGATGAGATCGCCGAAGTGCTCCTGCACTGCTTCGCGACCCTCGTTGTGGGCCTGTGTCCAACCGCCATCGTTGATCGGTCCGACGTACACCCAGGCCGCCTTGAGCGGGCCCTCTTCGGGCATGCAGTCCACGACCGGGGTGTCTTCACTCCATGGCGTGAAGTTCGCCAACTGGAACTGATCACCCGCAGGTGCTTCGCTCCCAGCAGGCGCCTCGGAGCCGGCCGGTGCTTCGGTGCTGCTCGACGAATCGTCGCTACCGCATGCCGCCGCGCCGAAACCGACTGCTGCGACCATCACGATGGACGCAAACTTGCGCCCTTTCGTACTCATTTTCACGTGTATTCCTCCCTCGCGGGCAGCAGTCGTGCCACCCGTCGTCCCGACAGTAGTCGTGCTCAGGGGTGGGTTCGATCAGGACACACAAAAAGTAAACACTGTCTTCACGAAGTGATCTCGTGAGGTCACGGCAGGTGGTGATCTGCTCGAAGGCCGATTCCAGCCCGACCGGTTCGATGCTCAGCGGTCGGTTCGATAGCGGCGGATCGTCGCCTTCTTGCCACGGATGGAGACGTTGCGCATCGAGCGCAGGATCCCTTCGATCTCGTTCTCGGGAACTTCGACGATCGAGAACTGGTCCGACACCTTGATGTCACCGATGTCCCGTCCGGGGATGCCGCTCTCATTCGCAATGGCCCCGACGAGATCCTGCGGTCGAATTCCGGCCTTGCGCCCGAGGCCGACGTACAGCTTGGACATTTGAGCCTGTTGGCGTCCGCGCGGACCGCGATCGAAGCGGCGAGCTCCATCGGGTCGCTCGTCGCGGCCGAATCGACTGCTGCGATCGGTGCGGTCACTGCGATCGTCGCGAGCGCCTCGCTCACTGCGGCCACCGCGTTCGAACCGTCCGCGATCGTGCTGGGTTCCTCGTTCAGCCCTCTGGGACAAATCGGGAATCTCCACTTCCTCGAGACTCGACTGTTCGGCGTCATGCGTCAACTTGATGGCAGCAAGAGCGATCTGTTCGAGCGAGAAGTCTTCACCGAGCTCCTCCAGGACGGACCGGAATGCTTCGAGGTCGCTGCCCTCCAACGCCTCGCGCAGAGTTTCCGTGGTCAACTCCATCTGCCGTGCGCGCAGAGCCTCGACGGTCGGAACCTTCTCGAAGGGAAGCCTCTGCTTCGTCAATCGTTCGATGTTCGACAGCAACCGCTGCTCACGCGGCTCGGCAAGGGTGATGGCCACGCCTTCACGACCTGCCCGTCCAACACGGCCGATGCGGTGCACGTATGACTCGGGAGCCGAAGGCACATCGAAATTGACCACATGGGTGAGGTGATCGATGTCGAGTCCGCGTGCGGCGACGTCGGTGGCGATGAGGAGATCTGCCGAGCGAGATCGAACCCGACCCATGACACGATCGCGCTGCTCTTGGTCCATTCCGCCGTGCAGAGCTTCTGCCCGATACCCGCGTCCATTGAGAGTTTCCGTCAACTGGTCGACTTCACCGCGCGTGCGACAGAACACGATCGCAGCTTCGGGGGCCTCGATGTCGAGGATTCGTCCGAGCGCTGCAGCTTTGAGGTGGCGTGGAACGAGGTATGCCTTCTGCTCGACGAGAGGTGACGATCCCGTCTCGGTCGCGGATCGCTCGATCGTGACGCGGACCGGATCCTTCTGGTGTTTCCTCGCAATCGCGCCGATGCGCGGAGGCATCGTTGCCGAGAACAGAACTGTCTGGCGTCCCATCGGCGTCGATTCGAGAATCGCTTCGAGATCTTCTGCAAAACCCATGTCGAGCATTTCATCGGCTTCGTCGAGAACGACCATTCGGATCTCGTCGAGGACCAGGGTCTTCTTGCGAATGTGATCGAGTGCCCGACCAGGAGTGGCAACGACGACGTGGGCGCCGCGACGCAGCGCGTCGATCTGCCGTCCGATCGGCTGCCCTCCGTAGATCGGGACACATCGCGCCTTCAGATCGTGTCCGTACTTGTAGATGGCCTCGGACACCTGCATCGCGAGTTCACGCGTCGGAACGAGCACGAGAGCCATCGGCGCGGTACTTCGGCTCTCGATGTCGAGGAGATGGAGGATCGGCAGGGCGAATGCCGCTGTCTTGCCAGTTCCCGTCGCAGCCTGACCCAGGACGTCCTTGCCCGAGATCAGGTGGGGAATGGCCTCCCGCTGAATCGGTGTCGGTTCTTCGTAACCGAGGTTGTTCAGAGCTGTCAGCAGCTCTGTTCGAAGGCCAAGGTCGGCAAAGCCGGTTTCCACGCCCGTTACGTTATTCATGAGCGCTTCTCCTGCTCTGTCTTGGGTGGAAGTCTACGGGTCGAGGGTTCAAACAGGGTGGGGCGGGTTTGCGAGACTGTTCTGTATGCGAACGGTCTATGGCGTACGAATCGAAGCGTCCGCTTGGACCGAGGAGGACCATCGGCGTGCCCGCGAGGTGGTCGACCGGTGGGTCGAGGAGCAACATCCCTTCGCCGACAGGGGTCCAGGGGTGTCGGTACGAGTCGACGACGAGGATCCGCAACGGTGGTGGAGATACGCGATCGGAGTGAGTCTTGCGGGCGGAGACATTTCGTCGACTGTCGTGTCGGCGAGCACACGGTCTTCGGCGATGTCGTTCGAGATTCGCCTCTCGGTGGTTCCCGGGGGTGTTCGGATCCGATCGCGACCGTCCTCGGTATCGGCTCTGGCCGCGCGTGAACTGGCTCGTTCGATCGTGTCCTCATTCGTCTTCTTCGACGCTGGTGTGCGGATCTCCGATCACGGGCGAACAGTCGTCGACGAAGCTGCAGCCCAGGAAGTGGCGGCCTTCTGTGATGCGCCGAGTCGTGCCCTGCCGATGGTGATCGAAAGTGTGCCCTCGCGCGGGGACGCGGTCTTTCGGTGTGATCGCCTCGCTCTGACGCTGTGCGGTCTCGCCCACATCGTCACGATCGAGGGCGACGCAGCGCGACGTGCCTTCAATTCGTTCTTCGGTGAAGATCTGCTCCTTCCCCAAGGCTTGGCGCTCGTGTGGCCGGACCGCGGTCGTCGGACATGGAACGGATCGGGACTCGCCCTCACAGGAGGAGACGACGTCCGCAAGCAGTGCATCAGGGTGATCACCGAGGCTGCTGCCGAATCACTCGGTTCACTGCGACCGCCCTTGTTCAGACGCCGGGCACCCGAGATCCCGAATGCGAAAGTTCACGTCTCGACGACGTCACTGCCCGAGGGAGCACGAGCCGACGAGGTCGACGACGACGTGCCGGGGACCGTGACGTGGGACGAGTACCGAGCCGCACTCGATGGCTGGCAGGAGTCCGAGGAGCGCATCACCGAACTGGAAGAAGCTCTCACCGAAGCCGATCGCATGATCGCCGAGAAACAGTTGGTGCTCGAACGCGGTGACGAACTGCGGGATCGACTCGTGTTGCTGAACACCGAGTTGGCGATCCGCCTCGGTGCGAGCCCACGAGGTCTCACGGCGTCGAGCGCGATCGACGCCGTGAGACAGGCATCGCAGTTGTGTGAACATCTCACTTTCCACCCCCGTGCACTCGAATCGGCGGAACGACTCGACGGCGTCGACGCCACCCGGCTTCTCCAGGATCTCGTCCGTTTGAACGTCGTTGCGGGAGATTGGCGGTCGGGCAGGATCAACAACGCCACGTTGACCATCTCGTGTCGCAGTATGGGCTTGAACTACGCGGGGGGAATCTCCGACACCGCCGAGTACAAGTACGGGGACGACTACGCGTTCTCGTGGCGGGGAAGAACCGAATATGCAGTTGCCCACATCCGAAACGGCAAGGGAAATCGGCTGTATCGGGTTCATTTGTTCTTCGACAACGAGACTCAGCACGTCGTTGTCGCCTACATCGGACGTCATTTGAGAGGAAAACATTCATCGTGAGTGCAAAGAAGCGAGTCGACCCTCTCGAACGAGTTCTGAACCTCTTCACCCTCCTGCATCGTTCCACTTCGCCCATGACGCGCGAACAGATCGTTCAGGAGATGGCGCGAGGGATGACGCCGTATCCCGTTTCGGAGGATGCGCAGCGGCAGTTGTTCGCAAGCGACAAGAACACGATCGTGCGCGATCTCGGCATTCCGGTTCGTCAGGTGTTCGCACATGGCGATGATGCCGGTCAAGTGTTGTATTGGATCACCGAAGAGGACATGGCCGTTCCCGAAATCGATCTCACCGATGACGAAATGGCCGTGCTCAGCCTCGCGCTTGCTTCGATTCATCACTCTGTTCCCGAGGCATCCGAAGCGATGATGAAGTTCGAGGGTTTCTTTCCGCGACGAACGGGTTTCGACTTCCACGTCGACATGCCTCGGATCGTGGTTCAACTCGCCGATGCGATACAGCGTCGGCGATACGTCGAAGTCCATCTCGATGGCCTTCCTGTCGTCGTCGATCCAATACGTCTCCTTTTCGACAAGGGCACCTGGTACGTGATCGCAGTCGAAGACGGCAGCCAGTCCACAGCCGCCTTTCGTTGTTCGCGACTCGGATTGGAGATCGTCGAACTCGACCGCCCGTCGTCCGCCGTCAAGCGGGATTTTGCGGCCGAAGAGCTCCGGACGCTCGTGCACGAAGCACGCGGCGAACCGATCGAAGCAACGGTTTTCCTGGACGGCGATGGAGCGCGACTTCCCTGGTGGGACTGGCGTGTTCGTGAAACAGTGCCGGTCGAGTCGGGCAGCGGCCGGGCGGGCGGTCTTCGGATCACGGTCGACATCGACGATCCCGCACGATTTCGCGGATGGTTGATCGGCTTCGGGCCACATGCGACGGTCGAGAGTCCCGAATGGCTCCGAAACGACATTCTCGGCTGGATCGAAGCGGTACGTGATGGGTCATCGTCGGCCTCGAGTGAGGCACACGTGGATGTCGAACCCCCCGATCAGAAAGGTCAAAGACCAGGTCCGCGTCCGATCGGCGAGCGACTGCAGCGA
>JBDLRO010000137.1:0-9271 GCA_039800025.1 Actinomycetota bacterium
GTCGACTGCGATGACTCTGTCTCCGTCACCGTCGAAAGCGAATGCGATATCGACGTCGAGTCCGTCATGTGCCTCGGCCACGAATTCGCACAGCGACTGCGGAGCGGTCGCACCACATCCGTCGTTGATGTTGAGCCCCGTCGGTGCATCGTTGAGGACCACGACATCGGCACCCAATCGGCCGAGAAGTGCGGGAGCGACGACGCTCATGGCTCCATTCGCCGTGTCGATGGCGATCCGCATTCCTGCGAGGGTTCCCCCGCCGAAGATTTCCACGAGATGATCGATGTAGTCCTCGTCGGCGTCGAGTCTCCGAGTGATGGCGCCCCCAGCCCCCTCCGTCCCTCGACCGGATTCCGTGCGGAGATCTTCGAGTTCGATTTCGATGGCGAACTGCACGTCGTCGGAGAGTTTGCGCCCTCCAGCAGCGAAGACCTTGACGCCGTTGTCGGTGTACGGATTGTGCGATGCAGTGACGACGATCCCCGGAACCGACTCGCGGGCGGACACTGCCGCGATAGCCGGCGTCGGAAGCATCCCCAAGAGTTCGACATCCACGCCTTCGGCGGCAAGACCTGCACACAGAGCAGATTCGAGAATCGGCCCCGACACACGAGGATCGTGGGCGATGACCATGCGTCGCTCTGGAAGGACTCGAGCAAGGGCTCGACCGATGCGCAATGCGAATTCGGGACTGAGGTCCGACAGAGCACGCGCGCGGACTCCATCCGTTCCGAATGTCGGATCGACGTTCTCGAATCCGGACACGCGATCTGATCCGCCCCCGGGCACCAGCGCTGTCAGCGCTTGGTGTACTGCGGCGCCTTACGAGCCTTCTTGAGGCCGTATTTCTTGCTCTCCTTGCGACGTGCATCGCGAGTCAGCAATCCGGCCTTCTTCAGCGTCGGCCGGAATTCCGGATCGATTTCGACGAGCGAACGTGCGACGCCCATGCGCATCGCACCGGACTGACCGTTGACACCGCCGCCGAAGATCGTTACATCGACGTCGTACTGTTCGAGAGTGTTGGTGACGCGCAGAGCCTCCACGGCTGCATTGCGCTGTGTCGTCGTCGCAAAGTACTGGTCGAGCGGCTTGGCGTTGACCGTGACCTTTCCGGTTCCGGGTCGAACTCGCACGCGCGCAACGGCTTCCTTGCGACGACCTGTGGTCTGAGTCAATGGCTTGGTCATGATCGTGAATACCTCAATGAATCGGCTCAGCGAGCCTTGGCGTGGTCGACGGTGAGCACAGACGGATTCTGCGCAGTGTGCGGATGCTCCGGGCCTGCATAGACCTTGAGCTTCTTGATCATCTGGCGTCCGAGCGGACCCTTGGGCAGCATGCCGCTGACGGTGCGACGGATCGCATCAGCCGGACGACGCTGCAAGAGGCTTCCATAGGTCTCGCTCTTCAAACCACCCGGGTACCCGGAGTAGTTGTGGACCATGTGCGTGTCTGCCTTGCCCGATGTCAGAACGACCTTGTCAGCGTTGATCACGATCACGTGGTCGCCGGTGTCCATGTGCGGTGCGAACGTCGGCTTGTGCTTGCCGCGCAGGACTCGCGCCACTTCGGTGGACAAACGACCGAGAACGAGACCTTGGGCGTCGATGATGTGCCACTGTCGAGTGATCTCGCTTGCCTTGGGCGAATACGTAGTCATGCTCACTTCTTTCACGAACGAATTGCGTGCCATCGGCACGGTCACACAGATCACCTGGCTGAGGGGACTCGCAAATGATACGGGGATCCCCGTAGAAAATGACCGAAAACCCTCACTTGTCGCCGAAATCCGCCGCGCGTCAATCCGCTCGGCGTCCGGGGTGGTGTCCTGCGTAGCCGACCTCCCACAAGGTCAACCCCTGCGGCGGGGCGACTTGGCCTGCCCGGCGTCGATCCCGGGCGACGAGGACTTCACGCAGCGATCCCGCGGTGATCCGACCCGATCCGACGTCGACCAGGGTTCCCACGATCGACCTCACCATCTGATGGCAAAAGGCCGTGGCACGAATGTCGAACCACAGAAGGCGCTGACCCTTGTGGCTTCTTTCCTCGGTCCAGTGGGCCTGGATCACCCGTCTGACCATGCTCGGACTCCGGATGTCTCCGTTTTCGGTCACGACATCGGGAGGTCGGCGGCAGAACGACGAAAAATCGTGTTCGCCGATCAAGGGGTCGCACGCCAACCTCATGAGGGACAGATCGAGGTGGGTCGGAACCCACCAGGACGTGTGCTCGAGCAGAGGATCGGCGACCGGATCGTTGAGTACCAGGTAGCGATAATGGCGCCACAATGCCGAGAATCGAGCATCGAAATCGGATTCGGCCCATTCAGCCGACCTGATGACCACACCAGGGGCGCACATCTTGGTCAGGCGTCGAGGCAGATTGTCGAGGTCGATGGTCTCGGGAAGGTCGACCGAGACGACCTGACCCCATGCGTGGACTCCTGCGTCGGTGCGCCCGGCACCCGTGATCTCCACAGGGACGCCGACGATTCGAGAAAGAGCCTGGGAGATGTCACCGGCCACCGTGCGAACTCCCGGATTGACCGCGAACCCATGGAAGTGCGAGCCGTCGTACGCCACAAACAGACGAGCCCGCCGTACGGCGGGCCCATCAGAGGATTCGGTGACGACTCGTCTCGTCACACGAGTTCGATCCGAGCCATCGGGGCATTGTCGCCCTGACGCGGACCCAATTTGAGAATACGGAGATACCCGCCGTTACGGTCCGCGTACCGCGGCGCCACGTCCGACACCAGTTTGTGCGTCATCTCCTTGTCACCCAGGTAACCCTGGATCTGTCGTATCCGGTGGATGCTTGCAGCATCACCATCATTGGCCTTCTTGGCCTTGGTGATGAGCTTCTCGGCGATCGGACGCAATGCCTTGGCCTTGGCCTCGGTTGTCTCGATCGCCTCTGCAGCGATCAATGACGCGGTCAAGTTCGCCAACATGAGTTTCTGATGTTGGGAGCTACCCCCGAAATTACGGGCTCTGCGGGGTTTTGCGGGCATGTTCTCTTCCTTCGTGACACATCGGCGCCCGGATTCTCATCCGTCGCGTCGACTCAACATATCGTTCTTCAGCTATCGATCTTCGGCTCAGCCGCGCAGTGACAAACCGCGCTCGTCCAACTTCTGCTTGACCTCATCGAGGCTCTTCTGACCGAAGTTGGTGATATTGAGAAGGTCGTCCTCGGTCTTGCTCAGCAATTCACCGATGGTGTTGACCTGCGCACGCTTCAGACAGTTGCGCGGGCGCTCGGACAGATCGAGGTCCTCGATCGCAATGTCGAGATCGGGGCTGATCGCGCTGCTCTGGATGACTTCTCCGAGTTCGAGACCCTTGGGCTCTTCGGAGAGACTCGCGATCAGATCGACGAGCGATCGCAGAGTCGCACCAGCCGAAGCCAGAGCGTCACGCGGAGCGATGGTTCCGTCGGTCTCGATGTCGAGGACGAGCTTGTCGTAATTGGTCGACTGCTCGACACGCGTCGGCTGGACGTCGAACATCACACGGCGAACGGGCGAATAGACGGCATCGATCGGAATGACTCCGATGGTCCGCGAACCGGAGTCCCGGTCGCTCGACATGTATCCCTTGCCCTGATCGACCGTCAAGTCGACGGCGAGACGTCCCTTGCCGTTCACATGGGCGATCACGAGGTCCTTGTTCAGAATCTCGACCTCGGACGGGCACTGGATGTCGCCAGCGGTGATCACTGCGGGGCCGCGGACATCGACGCGGATCGTCACCGGCTCCTCGGACTCCGAGGTCAGAACGATGTCCTTCAGGTTCAAGATGATGTCCGTGACGTCCTCTGTCACTCCCGGAATCGTGTCGAACTCGTGAAGAGCCTCGTCGAAGCGCACCATGGTGATTGCTGCGCCGGGAATCGACGAGAGCAGCACGCGGCGCAAAGAGTTACCGATCGTATGACCGAAGCCGGGTTCGAGAGGTCCGATCGCAAAACTCTGGCGATTGGCGACTTGTTCTCCGATGGCTTCGACACTGGGGCGCTGGATGACGAGCATGTTTCACTTCCGTTCGTCGATGGGGATGGATTACTTCGAGTAGAGCTCGACGATGAGCTGTTCGCGCACGGGTACGTCGATGTGCTCACGCGTCGGTTCCGTGCGAACCGTCACCTGCTTGCCGCCATCGCCGGCTTCGAGCCAGCCGACGACCGAGCGGTCGAGGGTGTCGACGTTGTGCTGGATCACGATCATGTTGCGGGCCTTGTCGGACAGCGACACGACATCACCGGGCTTGACTCGCGCACTCGGGATGTTGAGACGCTTGCCATTGACCTTGACGAGGCCGTGACTCACGAACTGGCGAGCCTGGGGTCGCGTATTGGCGAAACCGGCGCGGTAGACGACGTTGTCGAGACGCAACTCGAGAAGGCGCAACAAGTTCTCACCAGTCGGACCTGCAAGGCGGTTCGCCTCCTCGTAGGTCTTGCGGAACTGGCGCTCGAGCACTCCGTAGATGTACTTCGCCTTCTGCTTCTCCTGGAGCTGAGCCAGGTACTCGCTGCCCGCAGAGCGACGACGAGTGCGACCGTGCTGTCCAGGAGGGAAAGGACGGCGCTCGAGTGCCTTACGGCCCTTTTCGTTGTCGAAGATGTTGGTGTTCAGGCGCCGCGACAAGCGGACCTTGGGGCCGGTGTAACGAGCCATGACTAGTTCCTCTTCCGCTTGGGCATCTTGCATCCGTTGTGCGGGATGGGGGTGACGTCCTTGATGCCAGTGACTTCGATTCCGGTGTTCTGCAACGAGCGGATAGCGGTGTCGCGACCGGAACCCGGACCCTTCGCATGAACTTCCACGCGTCGCATGCCCTGCTCGAACGCGGCCTTGGCTGCCTTCTCGGCGGCCATCTGCGCAGCGAACGGGGTGCTCTTACGCGAGCCCTTGAAGCCCACGCCACCGCCAGACGCCCATGCGAGAACGTTCCCTTCCGTATCGGAGATGCTGACGATCGTGTTGTTGAACGAACACTTGATGTGGCAGACACCAACGCTGATGTTCTTGCGCTCACGCTTGCGGGGACGACGTCCACCTGGCTTGGGCTTGGCCATGACTACTTCCTCACTGCCTTCTTCTTGTTCGCGACGGTCTTCTTCGGTCCCTTGCGGGTACGAGCATTGGTGTGCGTGCGCTGGCCGCGCACGGGCAATCCTTTGCGATGGCGCACTCCTTGGAGGCAGCCGATCTCGATCTTGCGCTTGATGTCGGTCTGGACTTCGCGGCGCAGGTCACCTTCGACGGTGAGGTTCTGGTCGACCCAGACACGCAGCTTGTTCACTTCTTCCTCTGTGAGGTCGCGTACGCGAGTGTTCGCGTCGATGCCGAGATCGGCGCACATCTTCTGCGCCGTCGGCTTGCCGATGCCGTAGATGTAGGTCAGGGAGATCTCCAAGCGCTTCTCGCGCGGGATGTCCACTCCGGAAATTCGGGCCATGATCTTTCCTTGCTCTCCTCAGCCTTGACGCTGCTTGTGACGCGGGTTCTCACAGATGACCATGACTCGACCATGTCGACGGATCACCTTGCACTTCTCGCAAATTTTCTTGACACTCGGTTTGACCTTCATGAGATCTCTGTTTCTTGATCTGTTCTGCGCTCACTGATGTGGCGCAGTTGCTGCTACTTGTATCGATACGTGATACGACCTCTGGTGAGGTCATAGGGAGTCAGTTCGACCTGAACCTTGTCGCCGGGAAGAATACGGATGTAATTCATTCGCATCTTTCCGGAGATGTGCGCCAGAACCTTGTGGCCGTTCTCCAGTTCCACCCTGAACATCGCATTCGGCAGGGACTCGAGAATGGTGCCTTCCAACAAGATGGCATCGTCTTTGGGCTTGGCCAGAACAGTCTCCTTCAGGCGGGCGAATATTGAACACTGCATCGGACCACATGGAGGACATGCGACAGGCACAGCACCGGCTCGAGAGCCGAACGGCAATGCTACCGGCGTCCGAGACACCCTCCAATGGGCGAATCCGGGAAACTTGACGAGCTCTCCCGAGGGTCACTGACCCCTCCGAGCGGCATCGATGGCGGACCGCATTGCTGCGAAAACCGCGTCCGGCGAGTCCGTTCCGTCGATCTCCACCAGCCGATTCTGGGCGCTGTAGTAGTCGAGCAACGGGGCGGTCTGGGTCTCGTACAGATCGAGACGCCGGTTGACGCTCTCGGTGGTGTCATCGTCTCGCTGAACGACGTCGCCGCCACACGTATCGCAGATCCACGGACTCGGGTCCCGGCCGGTTGACACATAGTTGCTCCCGCAGTCCCGACAGACACGTCTCGAGGAGATCCGCTGGAGGACCAGTTGACGAGGCACATGGAGGTCGATGACCGCCTGGACCGGGCGGTCGGCTGCGATTCGATCGAGAGCCTCGGCCTGGGCGACTGTCCGGGGAAACCCGTCGAGGATGTACCCGCGAGTCCGGGCATCGTCCTGCTCGAGTCTTTGGCGCACGATCTCGATCATGATGTCGTCTCCGACGAGTCCACCGGATTCGATGATCTGCTTGGCCGCTCGACCGATGTCGGATCCCTCGCGGACCGCGGCTCTCAGGATGTCACCGGTGGAAATGTGCGGAACGACGTAGTGCCGTGAGACGCGCAGGCACTGGGTGCCCTTCCCCGCCCCCTGGCGGCCCATGATGATCAGCCGAACGCCGGACACGAAGGGTCACTTCCGAGACGATGAGCCGAGAAGCTTCGACGTCACTTGAGGAATCCCTCGTAGTTGCGCAACATCAACTGGCTGTCGACCTGTCGCATCAACTCGAGGGCCACACCGACGGCGATGAGCACGGTGGTTCCAGCAAATGGGAAGGACTGGACGTCGCCGACCCACAGCACGATGTAGGGAAGGATGGCGATGAACGCGACGAACAATGCTCCCGGAAGCGTGATGCGGTTGACCACCTTGCCGAGATAGCGCTCGGTCTGCGGTCCCGGTCGGATACCCGGGATGAATCCGCCCTGACGGCGAATCTGGTCGGCCTGGCGAACGGGATCGAAGGCGATCGAGTTGTAGAAATACGCGAACGCGATGATCAACAGTGCGAAGAGGACGATGTACAGCAGCCCCTGCGACGAAACGAGATTGCGGTCGACCCACGTCGTGAGCGAGCGCCTCCAGCCGGTGTCACTGCCGATCACGTTCGTGAGAAGCACCGGCAGGAGCATCAGCGAGCTGGCGAAGATGATCGGAATCACTCCGGCCTGGTTGACCTTCAAGGGGATGTAGGTGCTCTGACCGCCGTACATCCGGCGCCCGACGACACGTTTCGCGAATTGCACCGGTATGCGTCGTTGCCCCAGTTCGACCCTGACCACCGCCACGAGAATGCCAATCGATATCGCAACCAGCACTCCGAAGACGACCCACTTCTTGCTCTGCAGAATCGAGTAGTAGCTGAAGGGCAGCGAGCTGACGATCGAGGCGAAGATCAGGATGCTCATTCCGTTTCCGATACCCCGCTGGCTGATGATCTCGCCCATCCACATCAACAAAGCCGTACCGGCGACAAGAGAGATGATGACCAGAAGTCCGCGGGGCCACATTCCATTCGGCAGAAGCACGATGTCCGGCGCTGTGGCCGAAGCCGTGAAGAAGGCCGAGCCGCGCCCTTGCCCGAAGATGAACGTCAAACCGGCGGCCTGCAGGAGAGCGATTGCGATCGCGACGTAGCGCGTCCACTGCGTGATCTTGCGCTGCCCGACGGCCCCTTCTTGCTGCCACTGTTCGAGTTTCGGAATCACGACCGTGAGCACCTGCATGATGATGCTGGCGGTGATGTACGGCATGATGCCGAGCGCGAAGATCGCGAACGAGGAGAACGCCCCTCCCGAGAACAAGTTGAGGAATCCGAGAGCGCCCTGTTCGCGAGCTGATTCACGCAGCTGGCGCACGGCCTGATCGTCGATACCGGGTACGCGAATGTGCGCGCCGACGCGGTACAGCAGCACCATCATGACCGTGAACAGGATCTTGCCCCGCAGGTCCGGGACCTTGAAGATGTTCTTCACGTTCGAGATCATGATGTCTCCTCTTCGATGTTCGGCAAATGCCTGTTCCGAGCGATGCTGCAGGGATCAGCGGTTGGTGAACTGATTGCCCTTGGCTGCAGGACGAACCTTGTACGGCAACGGCAAGATCGTGACCGAACCGCCTGCGGCTTCGATCGCTGCTCGTGCCGACTTCGACGCACCGTGCACCGAGACGTCGACCTTGCGCTTGATTTCACCTCGGGCGAGAACCTTGACGAAGGCTCCCTTGTGCAGAACCCCGCGAGCAGCGAGGACCTCGGGAGTCACCGTGGATTCGCCGAGCTCTTCGAGGGTGTCGAGATTGACGGCCTGGTACTCGACACGGAACGGGTTGTTGAACCCCTTCAGCTTCGGCACACGCTGCTTGAGAGGCATCTGACCGCCTTCGAAACCGCGAGCAACCTTGCCTCGACCTCGAGAGTGCTGACCCTTGGTGCCTCGCCCGGCAGTCTTACCGCCCTTACCGGCGATACCGCGACCGACACGAGCTTTGGGACGGGACGACCCTGGAGCGGGTGCGAGTTCATCGACGCGCATGTCAACTCTCCTGTTTCTTCGTCGACGCCGATGCATCGGCCGACGAGGTGACTTCGATCAGATGGGGAACGCGTGCGATCATGCCGCGAATCTCCGGACGATCGGGAAGAACGTTGGTCTTGCCGATCCGGCCGAGTCCGAGAGCGCGCAGGGTTCCACGGCTCTTCGGCTTTGCATGTGCGCTCGACTTGATCTGCGTGACGGTGAGCGTTGCTCCCGTGTGGGCTGATTTCGACGTTGCCATGTCAGTGAGCCTCCCCTGATGCAGTGGCTCGCTTGGACTCGTTGTATGCCTTGAGCAAACCCTTGGGAACGAACGAGTCGGCCGGGATACCGCGGCGAGCGGCGACCTCATCGGGACGCTGCAAGGCCTGAAGACCAGCAATCGTCGCACGGGCCACGTTGATCGAGTTGGACGATCCGAGTGACTTCGCGAGCACGTCGTGGATGCCTGCCTCTTCGAGGATGATGCGGGCTGCACCACCGGCGATGACTCCGGTACCGGGAGCGGCTGGCTTCAACATCACGCGACCTGCACCGAGAATCCCGATGACTGGGTGAGTGATGGTGCCGCCAGCAAGGGGCACCGAGAACATGTTGCGCTTGGCGTCTTCGGTTCCCTTTTGGATCGCGAGCGGCACTTCCTTGGCCT
>JBDLRO010000138.1:0-3953 GCA_039800025.1 Actinomycetota bacterium
GACGGGTCGGATCAGGCGTCCGTCTCGAGTTTTTCACCCAGCTCGAACTTGATGTACTCCTCGCCCGTGTCGTCCATGTCCTCGAACTGGATGACGCCCATTTCCTCGTATCGGCGGCGCAGCCACGAATCGTTGCGATCGAGAAGCCCGAGCTTCTTGCAGTTCGGCACGATCTTCGCGAACAACATCTGCTGGAAGACTGCACGCGTCGGGTCACGCAGAACCAAGGGAACGACATCGCGGGTGTTGACGCCCATCCGGTTCCACACTTCCTGGGAGATGAATCGATCGCGCATTCGCACGGAAGCTTCGTACGCGAACTCCTGGCGCTCCTTGATCTCCGCGTCGCTCATTTCCTTGTACACCTCTTGAAGCGACAGCACACCGAAGGCGACGTGGCGAGCCTCGTCACTCATCACATAGCGCAGGAGCTGCTTGAGGAGCGGCTCCCCCGTGAACTGGTGCATGTAGCCGAATGCCGCAAGTGCGAGTCCTTCGACCATCACCTGCATTCCGAGATAGGTCATGTCCCAACGGCTGTCGTTGACGATGTCGTCGAGAAGCATCCGCAGGTGGGCATTGATCTGGTAGCCGCCACCCATCTTCTCCTCGAGGTACCGAGCGAACACCTCGACGTGACGGGCCTCGTCCACGACCTGGGTGCTCGCGTACAACTTCGCGTCGTACCACGGCACCGTCTCGGTGATCTTGGCGGTGCACAGGAGGGCGCCTTGTTCTCCATGGAGGAACTGAGACAGGCTCCACTTTCGCTGTTCGATACCGAACTCCATCCACTCCTTGTCACTCCACTTCGACACAACGGTGCCGTCGTAGTGGTTGGGAGTCAAACCGGCCGAGAAAGCGACCTGGTCCGCAGTCACGGTCTCTTCGAGGTCGACGTCGGTGTCCCATGGCAGATCGGTCGTGCCGTTCCACTGACCGGTCTTGGCCTTTTCGTAGAGCTTGCGCAAGGCCGGCCGCGAGAGGGAGTAGTCCCACGTGAAGATGGCGTCCGCGTTGTCCTTCACGACGTGAAGAACTTCGTCCACGTCGGTGTTCGTGACGGCGAGGATCGCCTCGACGTCGTTCAATTCACCACGACCGATGAGGTCTTGGCTCTCGTGTTCGGTGATGCTCATGTGTGGTTCTCCTCTGTGTCGAGATTGGCGGGTTGGTTGATGTGACGGACGATGGAAAGTGATTGAAGGATCAGGTCGGATGGTGATGGAGTGCAGCGACGAACGGAGCGAAAAGTTTGCGTGCCGACGTCGGATCGGAGAGATCGAAGTGAACACTCGGCGCGAGGAAATGCGAGATCACGAGGCGCGTGACGAGTTCGACGAAGACTTCGGCCTCGTCACGTTCGAGGTAGTCGCCCACGAGTGGCGTGATGAATTCCGATGCCACCTGCAGGATCCGAGGCAAGCCTTCGACAGTCAATGACTTGAGAGCCGAACCTTCTTCGGTCGCCAGCATCATGGCGAGGTGCTCGTCATTTCTCATTTCACGTGTCGCGTAGACCGACACGTGAACAGCGAAGTCGAGCAAGGTGTCGACGTCGACGATGCTGGTGCGCATGCCCTGGAAGAACTCCGAGAGTTCCCGAACGCGCAGAGCGTCGAAGAGGACGTCCTTCCCGCCGGGAAACAGCCGATACAGGGTCGCTCGTGACACACCTGCCTCGACGGCGACGTCATCGATCGTCAATTTGGCCAGACCCCACCGATCGACACATCGACGGGCGGCATCGAGGATCCGCTCTTCCGGGGACGTGTCAACGGTCACCATGAGATGAGACGCTAAGACCCGAGTTGTCTCATTGTCAACACCTCATCCCGATTTTCTGAATCCTGACTCGCCTTATCGGGAATTCCTTGTAGAGTCGGAGTCCGCCCTTCGGACACATTCACCGTCGGGTTCACCTCGTGGATGCAACTCCACGAGATCCCTTCCCCAATGAAAGGACCTTCATGAACTCTCGACTTCGTCGACTTTCAGTGATTCCCGCAGCGGCCATCGCTGCCGCACTCGTACTCGGTGCCTGTGGCGACGACTCCGGTTCGTCATCGGAGGCCACATCCGCGAGCACGTCCGAGTGCCCGACGATCAACGAAGGAACGTTGACAATCGGCACCGGCACCCCCGCGTACTCGCCGTGGGTCGAGAACGACGCCCCGGAGAGCGGCGAGGGATTCGAAGCAGCAGTTGCTCTCGCAGTCGCAGCCGAACTCGGCTATGAAGGCGACTCGGTCGAATGGGTCCGCACGACGTTCGACGAGGCCATCCAGCCGGGTGCGAAGAACTTCGACTTCAACTTGCAGCAATACTCCATCACGCCGGAGCGATCCGAGACGATCAGCTTCAGCGATGCCTACTACACCACGAATCAGGCCGTCGTGGCACTTGCTGACTCCGCTGCGGCAGGCGCAACGACCGTCGCCGATCTCGTCGACGTCAAGTTCGGAGCCCAGGCCGGCACGACGAGCCTCGACTTCATCACCAACGTGATCAAGCCGAGCACGGAGCCCTTCGTCTACGACGACAACGCAGGTGCGAAGGCGGCCCTCGAAGCCGGCCAGATCGACGCCATCGTCGTCGACCTGCCCACGGCCTTCTACATCGCAGCCGTCGAAATCGAAGGTGCAGCCGTCATTGGACAGTTCCCTGTCGACGCAGGCGGAACCAGCGACGAGTTCGGCCTGGTCTTCGAAAAGGGCAACCCGCTCGTCGATTGCGTCGATGCCGCCCTTGCAACTTTGAAGGAGAACGGCACGCTGGCCGAGATCGAAAAGACCTGGCTGAGCGACAAGACCGGCGCTCCGGTCATCAGCCTGGGCTGATCGACACCCCTCGAAGACGCTACGGTGCCCGGGATGAGTGATCTCCCGGGCACTGTCGCGTCTCACGCCGCATCTGCCGACGAGCAACGACGCAAGCGACTCCTCTACGAGCGCAATTTGAAGCAGCGATCGATTGCGATCGCCGCCACATCGACGGCGATCGTGGTGACGCTCGTCGTGGTTCTCGTGCCGATGACCCCTGGCTGGTACAAAGTGCGACGTTCGTTCTTCAACGGGGATGTCTTCGGGGACACCTTTCCCGGCTTGATCAGCGCATTCGTGAAGGACATCCAGATCTTTGCCTGGTGCGCACCGTGCATCGTCATCTGGGGAATGATTCTCGCAGTGTGTCGCAGCGTGAGAACCCCTGCTCTTTTCCCGCTCAGAATGTTCGCCGCCGCCTACACCGACATCTTCCGCGGTGTTCCGGTCATCCTCACGATCCTGCTCATCGGGTTCGGAGTCCCCGGACTCGGACTGCCCCGACCCTGGAACAGCCCGTACATCTGGGGATCGGTTGCGCTGGTGCTCGCCTATTCCTCCTATGTCGCCGAAGTCTTCCGAGCCGGCATCGACAGCGTTCACGAGAGTCAGCGAGCCGCTTCTCGTTCGCTCGGATTGTCATCCAGTCAGACAATGAGGTTCGTCGTCCTCCCTCAGGCCGTACGGCGCGTCGTGCCTCCGCTGATGAACGACTTCATCAGTCTGCAAAAAGACGTTGCTCTCGTCAGCCTCATCGGACCCATCGAGGTCCTCCGCCAGGCAGGCATCGACAAGTCGAAATACGCGAATTTCACCCCATACGTCGGAGCGGCAATCATCTTTTTGCTTCTCACCATTCCTGAGACGCGCTTCGTCGACCATCTGATGGCTCGTGAACGCCGACGCACCTCCGGGACGACTGTCAGATGAACACAGTCGCGAATGCACCCAAACTGGCGATCGAACACGTCCACAAGTCTTTCGGGCCGACTCCTGTCCTGAACGGCGTCTCCCTCGACATCTCGTCGACCGAGGTGATCGCCTTCGTCGGCTCCTCGGGATCCGGCAAGAGCACTCTTCTGCGATGCGTCAACCTCCTCGAGTCGATCGATGCAGGTTCGATCCGCCTCG
>JBDLRO010000139.1:0-3861 GCA_039800025.1 Actinomycetota bacterium
ACCAAGAGCGAAGGTCGCGCCATCAATGCCCGAGCAATGAGCGCCCGCTGGAACTGGCCACCCGAGAGTTCGTCGAGGCGACTGTGCTCATGGCCGAGGATTCCCAGTCGATCGAGAACGGCCGAGGCTCGACGCTTTTCTGCCTGACTGAACCAGGGAAGGCGCTGACTCTCGGCTGCAGCCCCGAGAAGGACCATCTCTCGAACGGTCAGGGGAAAAGTTCGTTCGCCAGCATCCAACTGCGGTACGTACCCGACGGAGATCGGCGTGCGGGACGTACTCGACACGGTTCCTCGCGTCGGCACGATCTCTCCGAGCAGGATTCGCAAAAGCGTCGTCTTGCCTGCGCCGGACGGACCGATGATTCCGACGAGCTCACCTGCTTCGATCCACGTCGTCACATTTCTCAGAACTGCGACATCCCCATAGGCGTGACTGACGCTGCGAATCTCGATCATGACCGTCGACCACCGGGAACGAGTTCGTCCAGAAGTGAGACATCACCGCCGAGTGCACTCGTGATGAGTCGCACGTTCTGGATCATCATCCCCTCATACGAGTGTTCAGGGGTACCCGGATCACCGGGCAATTCTTCATCGGACAGATCCGAGTAGTACGTCGAACCCGTTTCGGCCGCGATCGTTTCGAGGACATCGGAGGGGAACACTTCACTGCCGAAGAATGCCGGCACGTTCTCCGCTTCGATCTGGTCGATCATGCGCCGAATTTCTTCCGCCGAAGGCTCGGAGAACGACACGGGCTGGATGGCACCAACGATCGGGATGCCGTAGCGACGACCGAAATACGACCAGCTGTCGTGGTACACCACGAGTTTTCGATTGGCGATCGGAATCGACGCGATCGCTGCGCGTGTCGCCTCGTCGAGCACGCGAAGCCGCTCGATGAATGCTGCCGAACGGTCGGCGTAGATCTGGGCGTTCGCCGGATCGAGATCGCCGAGCGCGACTGCGATCCTCTCGGCATATGCGATCGCATAGATCGGGTCGGTCCAGAAGTGCGCGTTGAACGAGTGGGCGTGACCGTGCGCGGCGATCTCCGCCGCCGAGTCCGTGCTGATCACTTCATTCTCCGGAATTGCGTCCGACAAATTGATCTCTGGTGTTCCATCGCGATAGTTCGCACGCACGAATGTCGAGACCGCTTCATTGAGTTCCATTCCGTTCTCGATGTACAGATCCGCAGTTGCTGCGCGGATGGCATCGCTCGGGACGGGCTCGTAGGTGTGTCCATTCGCTCCCGGAGGAACCAGGCTCTCCACTTGGAGCAGGTCTCCTGCAATCTCTCGCACGATCGCGGTGTTCGCAGGATCGGACACGAGGACACGTTTCGTCGGTTGCGTTGCGACGGGAGCGTCGGTACCCGATGGGATGCTCTCGCTCGGAACAAGATCCTCCCCGGCAGTGATCGGCGCGGTCGACACAACGGGATCTGCCCCGCGTTGACCGAGAACGATCGTTCCTGCGAGAACGACCACGACGACAGCCGCCAATCGTCCGGCGGAAAGGAGCTCCCGACTCGCAACAGTCCGGCTGCTGACAGGTCGACTACCAGCGTCTCGATAGCCCGTGTCTCGGCTGGGGCGCTGACGGCCCCGATCGTCGCTTCGGTTCGTCGGACGAGCGGGACTGCGCAGAAGCGGGTCGCCGGTGTGTGGGCGATCTGCTGATTGGCGGGTCATGACAAGACAGACGCCGATTTCGTCGGAATTGTTCCCTGCAGAGGCGACATTTCTCTCCTAGCCTCGGCGTACATGGATCAGGTCACTCGAGACATGCTCCTCGCACAGGACGGCGATGACGCCGCCTTTGCCCGCCTCGTGGCGACGACCGAGCCGGACGTCCGGCGATTCTGCACTTGGTTCACTCGACCCGTTCATGACATCGATGACCTGGTTCAAGAGACTTTCTTGAGGGCCTTTCGCGGTCTCAATTCGTTCTCCGGTCGATCGACGGCAACAGCATGGTTGTTGACGATCGCCCGACGGGTCTGTCTCGACTTGGCTGAGCGAAGGCGCCGAGACGAGTCGATCACGACCGAACTGTCGTCACTCACTGGAATTTCATCGTCGGTCGGATATGTCGGTGATCTCGGAGCTGACGTCGTCGGTGCACTCCTTCTCGAGGAACTTCCCGAACCCTTTCGTGAGGCATTCGTCCTGGTCAGAATCCTCGGCTTCGGTTATGACGAGGTGGCAGAGATCTTGGCTTGTCCTCGAGGCACCGTCCAGAGTCGAGTCGCACGTGCCCGTGTGATGCTCGCCCAATTGTTCCGATCTTCAGAGAGTCAACATGGAGTCAGCTCCCTGTCGAGCTGAGCGATGTCCGGCGATCGGTAGCGTTTGAACCCGGCGATCGGTAGCGCCCCTACCTCAGGCGTGATCCGAAGCGCTCAGCCGCGGTAGGCGTTGGTGATCGGCAGACGGCGATCCTTGCCGAATGCCTTCTCCGAGATTCGCACTCCTGGCGGGCATTGCCGACGTTTGTACTCGTTCACGTCGACCAGCCGTGCGATGCGGCGCACGACATCTTCGGGATGGCCCAAAGCGACGATCTCCGATGCCGTGCGATCCTGTTCGACGTACATCGCAAGGATCGGATCGAGAACGTCGTACGGCGGCAAGCTCTGATCGTCTCGTTGATCGGGCCGCAGTTCGGCCGATGGCGGCTTCGTCAGCACCGACTCCGGGATGATCTCGCGACCGGCACGAGCGTTCACGTATCGACTCACTGCATACACGTCCGTCTTGAGGACGTCCTTGATCACCGCATAGCCGCCAACCGAGTCGCCGTAGATCGTGAAGTAGCCGACAGCCATCTCGCTCTTGTTCCCCGTGGTCAGCACCATCCAGCCGAACTTGTTCGACAAGGCCATCAATGTCTGACCTCGGCACCGGCTCTGCAGGTTCTCCTCGGTGAGATCAGGGTCGCGGCCGGTGAAGCTCTCCTCGAGCATCGTCAAGTACGCAGAGAACGCTGGCTCGATCGAGATCGTTCGGCAGTCGATGCCGAGTGCGTTCGCCAATGCATACGCGTCGCTGATCGATCCTTCGGATGAATATCGAGACGGCATCGCCACTCCGTGGACATGGTCCGCTCCCAGAGCATCGACGGCCACAGCTGCGACAATGGACGAGTCGATCCCTCCCGACAGCCCGATCACGACATCGGTGAAGCGGTTCTTGCGGACATAGTCACCGGTGCCGAGGACGAGTGCCCGATAGATCTCGGCTTCATCGGCGAGAGCGGGGACGATCTCCCCTGCTCTGGACCCATCGGCCGACGACTCACCTGTTGTCACGGTGACGACAGGATGACTTGCTGGACTTCCATCTTCGATCTCGAGGTCGACAACGGTGAATGCGGTCTCGAACTGACGACTCCGCGAGACGAGTTCGCCATGGCAGTTCACGATCATCGACGCTCCGTCGAAGACCAGTTCGTCCTGGCCGCCCACTTGATTGACGTAGACGATCGGAACCGAATGCTCACGTGCTCTCTGCTGCACGACAGCCTCGCGTTCGAGCAGCTTTCCGCGGTGATAGGGCGACCCATTGATGTTGACGATCAATTGTGCGCCGCCTCGAGCTTGTTCGCCCACTGGCCCGTTCGATCGCCAGATGTCCTCGCAGATCGTCACACCGACGCGGACATCGCGCACGGCGAACAACTCGTGTTCGCCAGCACCCGGCTCGAAGGTGCGCTCTTCGTCGAACACGTCGTAGTTGGGGAGGAAGCGTTTGCGATACGTGCCGTGAACGACCCCATTGGCACACACTGCAGCCGCGTTGTACAGAACAGGTCTCCCAGTCGCCGGGTGGACTCCGTCGCCGACGTCCACGAA
>JBDLRO010000140.1:0-8281 GCA_039800025.1 Actinomycetota bacterium
GCGATGCCGACAAAGCCATGTACCACGCCAAGTTGCGCGGCAAGGCTCGGAGCGAGATGTACACCGAGGCGATGCGGATCGCCGAACGCGAACGCGCCCGTCTCGCGGCCGACCTCGAACAGGCAGTCGACATGGAGCAGCTGTTCCTCGTCCACTTGCCGATCGTCTCCCCTCACACGCATCGCATCGTTGCCACGGAAGCACTCGTTCGATGGCAGCATCCGGACCGCGGAGTTCTCCAACCGGCAGCCTTCATCGATCTGGCCGAGGGCTCGGGCGCGGGTCGATCGATCGGGACGTGGGTGATCCGCCGTGCCGTCGAAGACCTCCGTCGTTGGATCGACGAAGGTCGCGTCGACGGACACTTCGTCGTTCACGTGAACGTGGCACGATCGCACGTTCTCGCACCCGACTTCGCCGATGTCGTTCTCGATGCCGTGTCGGCCGGATCTCTGCGACCCGACCAGATCGTCATCGAGTTCAACGAGAAGGTCGTTCTCGACGATGATGGTCGGGCGGTTCGCACACTCCGGAGTCTTCGCCGACGGGGAGTCCGTCTGTGTCTCGACGACTTCGGTGCTGGCACGTCGTCTCTGACGAGTCTGACCACGTGTCCCGTCGACTTCGTGAAGTTGGATGGAACTCTCGTGCGCGGCCTCGGCGAGGGCGGCCACGACGAACCCATCGTTCGCAGCGTCATCCAATTGGCTCACGGCTTCGACGCGTCCGTCATCGCTGAATCGGTGTCGACCCCACTCCAAATCGAGCGGTTGGTCGCGCTCGGATGCGATCTGGTGCAGGGATTTCACATCGCAATGCCTCTCCCCGCGGCGGACTTCGCAGCAGGTACCGCTACCGTCTTCTCTGCGTGACAGCGAACGAACTTCCACCTCCCGTCCTCCCTCGCTGCTATCGACATCCCGACGTGGCGACAGGACGATCGTGTACTCGCTGCGGCAAGCCTGCTTGTGGAGACTGCCTGCGACCGGCAGCGATCGGAAGCCAATGCCCCGATTGCCTGAAGGCCTCTCTGCCACCGCCGAAAGTGCGAGCGGTCGACTGGAACGCCCGCCAGCACGCACTCGTGTCGCGCATCATCATCGTCGTCAACGTCTTGGTCTTCGGCTGGGTCGTTCTCGGCGACGTCGGCGCAGCGGGCGGCTTCGCCAGTTCGCTGACCTCGCGTGAGATCGAACTCGGCCTCAATCGCGATCTCCTTGCGGCCACTCACGAGTGGTATCGACTCGTGACCGCAGGCTTTCTCCATTTTGGAATTCTTCATCTCGGCATGAACATGTTCCTGCTCTACCAACTCGGCGACATGCTCGAGCGACCCCTCGGCCGCGTCCGCTTCGGACTTCTCTACGGCGCATGTCTGCTCGGCGGATCTCTCGGAGTGCTCGTGATTTCATCCGACAGCAGCGGACTGCACGGCGGAGCCTCCGGTGCAGTGTTCGGACTCATGGCCGCGGCCACCGTCGGCATGTACCGCCGAGGCGTCAACGTGTTCCAAAGCGGCATCGGAACACTGCTCGTGATCAACCTCGTTCTCACCTTCACGATTCCCGGCATTTCCATCGGCGGGCACCTCGGAGGCGCCGTCATGGGGGCGCTGTGCGGGTTCGCCATGCTTCCCCCTCCCTGGAAGCGTCATTCCGAATGGCTGACATATGCGGCACCTGCAATTGGCGCGGTTGTCGCAGTGGCTGCCAGCGTGCTCACCGTGGTGTGACGTCACCACCGCACATGCATCCATCTCACATGTGATGAACCACGCAGCGAGCAAAATCAGAGTCACCCCGCTCGATCTGCTTGACTGAGAAGATGATGTCGATCCCCTTTGCCCATTCGGTGACTGCACACCCGGCATCGGGGTCCTCGACGTCCACCGGAGTCGAAACCGAGATCGATCGCGACCTTCAGACCGGCGAACCGGTGTGTGCGCACATCGTCAAGACCGATCCCGGGGAGAGCGCCCAGGCCAAGGTTCTCGAAGCCCGCATCTACGGGACTCCGCTCGAAGCCCTCTGCGGCCACGTCTGGGTTCCGTCACGCGATCCGAAGTCTCTGCCTCTGTGCGAGGAATGCAAGTCGATCTACGAGATGTACCGCATGATGAACGACAAGCTCAACGAGCGCCCGAGCGAGTGAGCGTCGAACGCACGAGACCGCACCATGCCCACCATCGAAGCCATCGTCACTTTCGCCATTGCGTCGCTCGCGCTGTTGCTCATTCCCGGTCCTGCGGTCATCTACATCCTGAACCGCAGCGTCTCAGATGGGCGTGAAGCCGGCCTTGCCGCCGTCGCCGGACTGGAACTCGGCAATCTCGTCCATGTGATCGCGGCATCAGCAGGACTGTCTGCGGTTCTCGCCACGTCGGCTGCCGCCTTCAACGTCGTGAAGTGGCTCGGTGCGGGATATCTGGTCTTCGTCGGCGTACGGACGCTGCTGTCGAAACCCGCCGCTCTCGACGGCGACTCATCGGCCGTCTCACGCCGTCGTTCGTTCGTCCAGGGAATCGTCGTCAATGTTCTGAATCCGAAAGTGGCGTTGTTCTTCTTGTCGTACCTGCCGCAGTTCATCGATCCGGACAATGGTGCCGCATGGACGCAGGCTCTCGTTCTCGGATCGATCTTCGTCCTCATCGGATGTCTGACCGACGGTACGTACGCGCTCACGGCGAGCGCACTGCGGTCGGTACTGCTCTCCGGTCGCACACTGCCTTTCGTCCAGCGATACGTGGCCGGCACCGTGTTCATCGCTCTCGGCCTGATGGCGACCACGTCGTCACGTGCCACGTCGAAGTAGAACCACCGTGAGAGCTCGTCGGCTGACGCGACTGGCTCGAATCCCTAGCGGAAATTGCGTGCAGGCAGATCGACCGCCATCGTCAATGGCGAGATCAGCTCGGCAATCACGTTGACCACTCCCTCAGTGCGCTGCAGTCGTCCCCGAATGAGGAGTGCTGACGCATCTCGTGCAACTGGGCGAAAGCGCTTCCAACATCCGACCGAGACGACGATGTTGATCAAGCCCGTCTCGTCTTCGAGATTCATGAACGTCGTACCCTGTGCCGTCCCCGGTCGCTGACGATGGGTGACCACTCCTGCCACCCACACTTTCGTCCCGGGCACATGTGGCAACTCGTCTGCAGTGACGACGCCGAGTTCGTCGAGACGTTCACGCAGGAACCGGGTGGGGTGGCCATTCGGTGCGACGCCGGTCGCCCACAGATCGGCGATCGCAATTTCGATCGGTTCCATGCCGGGCAGAGTTGGCGCGTCACACGAGGTGGCAAGCCCGGGAAGACGGTCTCGGCGTGAACGAGCAGCTGCTCCTGCCGCCCACAGCGCCTGGCGTCTCTCGAGACCGAAACACTCGGCGAAGACTCCCCCCGTTGCCATCGCCTCGAGCTGAGGTTGCGCTATTTCATCGACACGTCGCACGAGATCTTCGAGGTCGCGGTACGCCCCGTCCGCATCACGTTCGGCGACGATGCGCTGTGCGAGCTCCGAGCCGATTCCGCGAATGGAATCGAGGCCGAGACGGACGGCGTATCCGCCGTGGCTGTTCGCACACGGCTCCAGACTTGCTCCGGCCCGAGACATGGCGAGATCCGGTGTGCGCACGACGACGCCGTGACGACGGGCGTCTTGGGCCAGCGAGTGGGGGCTCCAGAAGCCCATCGGCTGCGCGTTCAACAGACCGGCATAGAAAGCCGCTGGTTCGTGCAACTTGAGCCACGCCGATGCATAGACGAGATAGGCGAACGACACCGAGTGACTCTCGGGAAACCCGTAGTTGGCGAAGGCAGCCATCTTGTCGAAGATCTCATCTGCGATCTCACCGGTGATCCCGCGTTCGGCCATGCCTTCGTAGAGACGGGCGCGCAGCCGCTGCATGCGCTGCTGGCTGCGCTTCGATCCCATTGCCTGACGCAGTTCATCGGCCTCGGCCGGCGTGAATCCGGCGACATCGATGGCCATCTGCATCAACTGCTCCTGGAACAACGGGACGCCGAGCGTCTTGCCGAGACTGTTCTCGAGCAGAGGGTGAAGATACGTGATCGGCTCCTGGCCGTTGCGTCGCCGAATGTACGGATGCACCGATCCGCCTTGAATGGGGCCGGGTCGGATGAGAGCGACTTCGACGACCAGATCGTAGAAGCGACGCGGCTTGAGACGCGGCAAGGTTGCCATTTGGGCACGGGACTCGATCTGGAAGACCCCGACCGTGTCGGCACGACACAACATCGCATAGACATCGTCGTCCTGGGGAATCGCTGCAAGGTCGATGTCGACGCCCTTGACTTCACGAACCAGATCGACGGCTCCGTGCAGTGCCGAGAGCATGCCGAGACCGAGGAGATCGAACTTGACGAGACCCGCTGCTGCGCAATCGTCCTTGTCCCACTGCAGAACACTGCGATCCTTCATGCGCGCCCATTCGACTGGACACACTTCGATCACCGGACGATCGCAGATGACCATGCCACCGGAATGAATGCCGAGATGGCGCGGGGCGTCTTCGATGCGCACCGCGAGGTCGAGCACTTGTGGGGGAATGTCGTGATCGGGTCGACCATCGGGACCCGTCTGGGATGCCACTCGATCCACACGTCGCCAGGAATCGATCTGCTTCGACCAGGCATCCTGTTGACCAGGTGCGTACCCGAGAGCTCTGGCCATGTCACGGACTGCGGATCGAGCCCGATAGGTGATCACATTGGCAACTTGAGCCGTGTGGTGTCGCCCGTAGCGGTTGAAGACGTATTGGATGACCTCTTCACGCCGACCGCTTTCGATGTCGAGGTCGATGTCGGGTGGTCCATCGCGCTCGGGTGACAGGAAGCGCTCGAAGAGCAGCCCGAGCGAAACCGCATCAGCTTTGGTGATGCCGAGCGAGTAGCACACTGCACTGTTGGCTGCACTGCCACGACCCTGACAGTAGATGTCGGCTCGCTCGCAGAACTGCACGATGTCCCAGACGACGAGAAAGTAGCCGGCGAAACCGAGGGTCTCGATGACCTGCAATTCATGATCGATGGTGTTCCATGCTCGTGCCCGCAGACTGAGATCCTCTCCGTGGCGCGGTCGTTCGCCGTAACGGAACACCGCACCGCGTTCAGCGAGCTGGCGCAAGTACTGCATCTCGGTCGAACCGTCCGGACACGGATACGGCGGAAGGCGCGGCGCGACCAGTGACAGATCGAATGCGGCCTCCCTCCCGATCTCAGCAGCGGCATGTACGACACCCGGATATCGCGCGAACCGACGCTCTTGTTCGGCTCCGCTGCGCAGATGCGCCATCGCTGCAGCCGGCAGCCATGGGTCGACATCGTCGAGACTCCCCCGTCGCCGCACAGCAGCCATTGCTGTCGCCAATCGGCGATCAGCAGGGGTCGCGTAGTGCACGTTGTTCGTCGCCACACACCGCACATCACTCCGAGCAGCGATCTCTGCCAGAGCATCGTTGCGCGCCGAGTCGACAGGATCGCCGTGATCCCAGAGTTCGACGAGCACTCGGTCGCGGCCGAATGCAGAGACGAGTCGCTCCAATTCACGTCGCGCCGACGTCGGACCGTGTTCGATGAGAGCCGCGGGCACCGTTCCTTGTCGACATCCTGTGAGCACCCACCAATGCCCTGCTCCGTCTTCTGCCAAATCATCGATCGTGCACACCGGATTGCCTTTCGAGCCGGAGAGTTGGGCCAGACTCAGCGCGCGCGACAGTCGTGCATATCCGATCGGACCGTCAGCGAGAACGAGAAGATGACGCGTCGATCCGCCATGCTGCACCGTGATCTCCGAACCGAACACAGTCGGCAGACCGAGCGGACGGGCGGCTTGTGCGAAACGCACGATTCCGTACAGGCCGTCGTGATCGGTGATGGCCAATGCGGTCAGACCCAGTCGGTCTGCTTCATGCGCGAGATCCTCCGGATGTGACGAACCGTCGAGGAACGAGAAGTTCGAATGGCAGTGCAACTCGGCATAGGGAACCGTCGGTCCGATGACGCGTCGACGGGGCGGATCGGCGACACGATTCGACGCCACGGGCGCTGTCGGCAAAGTGGTCGCGCCCGATGCGGAGGCTCCGCCAGATGACGGCGAACTCGTGCGGCGGCCCGACAGGCGCGCTTCCAACTCAGCCCAGGTCGTCGGACCCTGCATTCCCCATGACGTGCCACCACGCGACATGGCAGCAGGTTATCGAACATATGTTCGTATCTTCCAGGGGGCCTGGCTGGGACGGTCAGGCGTCGACGGCGTTTGCGATGTCCGCGAGAACGTCGTCGGTGTGCTCCAGGCCGCAGCTGATCCGCACCGTTCCCGGGGTGATTCCCGCTGCGGCCAGTTCCTCAGGAGTCATCCCCGCATGAGTCGTCGAAGCCGGATGGGTGACCAGAGTCTCCGGGCCTCCCATCGACGTCGCCGGTCGACAGAGCTGCACCGATGAGACGAACCGTGCTCCCGCTTCCAGACCGCCCCTCAGGTCGAAAGCCAGGACACCGCCGTGCAGACGCTGCTGACGCAGTGCGAGCTCATGGCGCGGATGGGATTCGAGACCGGGATAGTGCACGCGCGCGACGTCGGACTGAGTCTCCAGAAAACGTGCGACAGCCAACGCCGTCGCACTCTGCTGCCGGAAACGAGGGCCCAAAGTACGCAGACCGCGCAAGCCGTTCAGTGCATCGAACGGCGATGCACACGCGCCCTGCAGAACGGCGAAACCCCACAACGCTTCGATGAGATCCCGCGATCCCGCCACGACTCCGAGCGTTGCATCGTTGTGGCCTGCCATTGCCTTGGTCGCCGAGTGCACCACCAACTGAACGCCGAAATCACCGGGGCGCACGCCGAGAGGCGTCGACAACGTGGAGTCCACAACGGTGATCGGACCGCGAATGGCACCCAGTTCCTCGAGGTCGACGATGTCGAGAAGTGGGTTCGCAGGATTTTCAGCGAGCACCATCATCGTGCGACCAGGCTGAATCGCAGCAGCGAATGCACCGGGTTCGGTCGCATCGACGAATGTGACATCGATACCGAACCGCGGACAAACTCCCGCGAGAAGTTGCATCGTTCCCCCGTAGAGCTGACGCTGAGCGACGATGTGATCGCCGCGTGAGCACAATCCGAGAACGACACCCGCGATCGCACCCATCCCCGAGGAATACGCTCTCGCAGCTTCCATTCCTTCGAGTTCAGCAACGGCATCCTCGAATGCGTTCACCGTCGGATTGCCGTGACGACTGTAGAACTCGGTCGCCTGGGCCGAATGTGCAAGACGTCGTCCGGACTCGAGACTCTCCATCTCGAACGTGGTCGACGCCCAGAGGATCGGAGCCATCGCAGAAATTCCCGCGGTTCGTCCACCGCGCACGGTCAAGGTCTCTGGCTGCCAGTGTCCTGAATCGTGTGTGTCGCGATGCGGGGTCGTCACGATTCACCAGTCAAGCAGTTCGTTCAGGTGACCGTGCGATGGACGTGAGGCTCGCGGATTCCCTTCTCCATCTGACTCGATCGGACATCAGTCGAACAATGGTGTCGTTAACCGTGTCAATTCGGCTGAAATTGACCGAATCTTTCCGAAATTCAGGACAAATCAACAGCCTGTCTGCCGATTTTGACGTCGACGGAAATCGATCCGGAGATCACTCCGGATCCCGAATCGGCAAGGGAGAGAACCATGACGAATGACTTCACGCACACAGAGAGGCCGCCTTCGGATCCGCCTCGAGCTCTCGTCACACTCGAGCATCAATCGGACCGGCGATCCATGGAAGCAGCGTTCCAGCGGATCGGATACAGCGTTCGCTGTTCGACCGACGACCGTACCGTCGACGCACTCGTGCGATCCTTCGAACCCGATGTGATGATCATCGACTCTCGCCATGCCTTTCCACAATCGAGTTCACTCGTCCTGCACGTGCGTCGATGCCCGGACATCTTGACGATCGCGATCGGAGCCGACTCCGAGGACCAGCGCATTGCTGTGATGCGCAGCGGTATCGACGATGCGGTGCCGACCGGAGCGTCACCCGAGGAAATCGCTGTCCGCTGTCAGGCCATTCTTCGTCGGATGCGCCACGTTCGTTCGGCTTCCGCGATCGAACTCGGTCGCATTCTCAGTTTCGGCCCGCTCTGCGTGGATCTCGGCCGACGGGAAATCCGTGTCGACCAATCGGTGATTGCGGCAACGCGGCTCGAATTCGAGTTGTTCGCTCAACTGTGTCGACGACCACTCGAAGTGTGCAGTCGTGCGGAACTGCTCA
>JBDLRO010000141.1:0-9173 GCA_039800025.1 Actinomycetota bacterium
TCACAGCGGCAGCCGATCTGTGCCCGACGGCAGCCATCACGGTGGAGGGCTGACCTCCCCATCGTGGGCTTCCACGACAAGTTGACTCGGGCGTGGTCGAGAACCGGCTCGATGGTGTGCGCGGGTCTCGACCCGGATCCTGCGAAGTTGCCCGAATCGTTGTCCGGACCCGATGCCATCTTTCGTTTCTGTGCAGACATCGTCGACGCCACTGCTGATCTCGTGTGCGCCTTCAAGCCCCAGATCGCCTATTTCGCCGCAGTGGGCGCCGAGAACCAACTCGAGAGGCTCTGCGAGCACATCCGGTCGAACCATCCCGACGTGCTGCTGATCCTGGACGCGAAGCGCGGCGACATCGGACCGACCGCTGAGCGATACGCCGAGGAGGCGTTCGTCCGCTACGGAGCCGATGCCGTGACCGTGAACCCCTATCTCGGCTCGGACACGCTCGAGCCGTTCTTCGCCCATGCCGGCAAGGGCGTGATCGTGCTGTGTCGCACGTCGAATCCGGGGAGTGCGGACTTCCAATCTCTCGAGACTGCCGACGGTCCCGTCTTCGGACACGTGGCCAGACGCGCTACCAGCGACTGGGCGCCGCGCGGAGATGTCGCGCTCGTGGTCGGAGCGACGTATCCCGAAGAGCTCGCAATGGTTCGCTCGATCGTCGGGGACATGCCGTTGCTCGTTCCGGGTATCGGCGCTCAGGGCGGTGACGTCGAGGCCACCGTGCGCGCCGGACGAGACTCGAGCGGATACGGCATGATGATCAACTCCTCACGAGCGATCATCTATGCGTCATCAGGTGATGACTTCGCAGCCGCTGCTCGTGTTGCTGCCGTCGAACTGCTCGATCAGATCCGAGCAGCACGGTAGGCGAACTCGGTCAGCGTGTGTTCGGGAGAGCGTTCTCCTGGGCCTCGGCCATGCGACGGCAATGGTCGAGGTCCAAGTGAGCTCGATGTCGTAGTCGGAACCCGGTTCAGGCCGACAGAACGTGCACGCTGGTGATCCCCGGTGATGCGCGAAGTGTTCCCAGAACTTCTTCCGGAACGGGACCGGACGATGCGATCACCATCAGTGCCGAACCCGGGGCAGGGCTGCGGCCAACGTCCATGTCGTTGATGTTCACACCGGCATTGCCGAGCACCGTGCCGACGAGACCGATCACCCCCGGGCGGTCGTCGTTGCGTACGACCAGCATGTTGTCCGCCGGAGGGACGTCGGTGGAGTGATCCTCGATCATGACGAGGCGGGGCTCCCCGCGACGACCGGTCAACGTGGCGGCGATCGAATGTCCGTCACCACGCAGAGTCAAGAGGTTCACGAACTCGCGAGATTCTCTCGATGAAGTCTCACGAACATCGACCCCGGCGTTCTTCGCCAATTGCGGAGCATTCACATATGACACGGGCTCGTCACTGATCGAAGCGAAGAAACCCTTGAGCACTCCGAGGGTCAGAATCCGATTGTCGTACTGGCCGATCTCACCTTCGGTGACGATTTCGAGCTGCTCGGGCAGTTTTCCGACGAGCGAAGCGAACAGGCCGCCCAACCGCTCGGCGAGCGGAAGATACGGACGCAGCGTCTCGTTCGCCTCGGCGGCCGACACGTTGACCGCGAATGGCACGAAGTCGCCGGCAAGCGCCAACTTCACCATCTCGGCGATCGTGTCACCGGCCTTGTCCTGGGCTTCACGCGTACTTGCTCCGAGATGCGGAGTGACGACGATGTTGTCGAGACCGAACAGCGGCGAATCCGTACAGGGTTCGACGTCGAACACGTCGAGGGCGGCGCCCGCGATGCGGCCCGACTTCACGGCCTCCGCGAGGTCGTTCTCGTCGACGATGCCACCGCGGGCCACGTTGATCACCCGCAGATCCGACTTGGCCTTGGCGAACAAGTCCCGTCCGATGATTCCCTTCGTCTCCTTGGTCTTGGGCAGATGCACCGTGATGAAATCGCTCTGAGCGATCACTTCGTCGAGTGACATGAGGTCGACGCCCATCTGACGAGCTCGATCCTCCGACACGTACGGGTCGAATGCGACGAGTCGCATGCCGAATCCTTGAGCTCGCTGAGCCACCAACTTGCCGATGCGTCCGAGTCCGATGATGCCCAGTGTCTTGTCGGCGAGCTCGACACCCTCCCACTTGCTGCGCTCCCAGCGACCAGCTTTCAGAGCAGCATGAGCCTGGGGAACATTGCGAGCGCACGCGAGAAGGAGCGCCATCGTGTGCTCGGCAGCCGACACGATGTTGCTCTGCGGAGCATTGACCACCATCACTCCGCGAGTCGTCGCAGCTTCGACGTCGACGTTGTCGAGTCCGATACCGGCTCGACCGACCACGACGAGATCGCTCGCACCAGCCAGAACATCAGCTGTCACCTGGGTCGCCGAGCGAATGATCAGAGCCTGAGCACCCTGAAGAGCCTGCGGCAATGTCTCGGGGGTGAGATCGAGGCGAACGTCCACCGAGTGGCCCGCGTCGCGCAGAACCTGCAGACCGCCTTCGGCGATTTCTTCGGATACCAGAATTCGTGCCATAGCCCCTCCATGTTGGTCGTTTCAGGTGAAGTTCCGCGAATGCATTCGGTGTCAACGGTTGAACTTTCTGTCAACCGCGGCGGTCGATTGTCACGTCACCTGATGATTCCTGCAGCCGACGACAGCCACCTCTCGACCAGTTCTCGCGACGGCTGTCAGCGCCGGGCGACGGGTTGCACACGGCATAGGCTCTCGACGTGTCCGGTGATCATCAGGTCCGCACCTTGAACACCCGAGACGAGATGGTGTCCCTTCTGCGAGTCGCCGAAGCGGTCTGGGGACCCCCGGCGGGTTCGATGGTCAGTCCGGACTTCCTGATGGCCCTGGCGCACACCGGCGGATACGTGGCCGGATTGTTCGACGTCTCGCAGGAATCTGAACCTGCAGCAATGGTCGGCTGCTCGTTCGGCATGCTCGGCCGTTTCCGGGGTGACCTCGTTCTGCATTCGCACATCACCGGTGTTCTCCACTCGCTCCAGCACCGGGGTCTTGGACGCACACTCAAACAACATCAGCGTTCCTGGGCACGGGACAACGACCTCTCGGCGATCACGTGGACCTTCGACCCGCTCGTTCGGCGCAATGGCTGGTTCAACCTTCATTGTCTCGGCGCGACGGCCGAGGAATATCACGTCGACTTCTACGGACCTCTGGGTGACGCGATCAACGGCACCGACGAGTCGGATCGACTTCTCGCGTATTGGGACATCTCCTCGACGAGAGCCCATCGAGCCGCAGAGGGCGCTCTTCCCACGAGCGAGCCGCAGCCTGGCGACGTTCTCGTCGCCACTCCCGGCGACATCGTCGACATCCGACGTCATGCTCCTGACGTCGCGCGACACTGGCGTGCTGCGGTGAGAGAACAGCTCGTCGACGCCTTCGACACATCGCACATCGTCGGCATGACCCACGACGGCGCCTACGTCGTACGACCACGAGACCTTACCCCCGAAATGAGGCACCAGTGACAACTTTCCCGGACCTCGAACCGATCAGCATTCGAGAGATCGAATTGCGTCGCATCTCACTTCCGCTCGTCTCACCGTTTCGCACCTCGTTCGGAACCGAGACTGCACGCGACATCTTGTTGGTGCGCGTCGCGACCGACGAAAGCGACGGCTGGGGTGAATGTGTCGCCGGCAACGAGCCGCTCTACTCGAGTGAGTACGTCGAGGGATCACAACACGTCCTGCAGCACCACCTCGTTCCTCGGCTCTGGACAAGTAGCCATGTACACGCGATCGATATCGCACACATCCTCGAACCGGTGCGCGATCACCGCATGGCGAAGGGGGCTCTCGAAGCAGCGGTCCTCGATGCGCAGCTCCGCGGGAATGACGTGTCGTTCGCGGCATTTCTCGGTTCGACGAGTCCATCGGTGCCGTCAGGTGTGTCCGTCGGAATTGCGGACTCCATCGACGCGCTCGTCACCACCGTCGGCGGCTACCTCGAGGCCGGCTACGTGAGAATCAAACTGAAGATCGAACCCGGCTGGGACGTCGAACCGGTACGCGTGATCCGTTCCACCTTCGGTCCGGATGTGCCACTTCAAGTGGACGCGAATGCAGCATTCACACGCGACGATGGTCCGCTGCTCGCGCGCCTCGACGAGTTCGGCCTTCTCCTGATCGAACAGCCCCTGCCCGAAGACGACATCACCGGTCATGCGCTGATCGCCCGTCAAGTTGCGACTCCGATCTGCCTGGACGAGTCGATCGTGTCGAGTCGGGCAGCCATCGATGCCATCGAACGCAAGGCCTGTTCGATCATCAATATCAAAGCTGGTCGTGTCGGGGGCTACATCGAGGCTCGACGCATTCACGACCTGAGTGCCGAACACGGCGTGCCCGTATGGTGCGGAGGCATGCTCGAGACCGGTATCGGCAGAGCCATGAACGCTGCGCTCGCTTCGCTGCCGAACTTTTCTCTCCCCGGTGATGTATCCGCCTCGGACAGATTCTGGGCACGTGACATCGTCACCGAGCCGATTCGCCTCGAGGACGGGTGGGTGTCGATTCCCCAGGGACCCGGTTCCGGCACCACGATCGACGTCGATTGGCTCGACTCGGTCACCACCTCGCAGGTCGTACTTCGACCCTGAACCGATCCCGTGCACCCGACCAACCCTGCACCCGACCGACATGGATAGAGTTCCCTCCATGCCGCACCCATTTCTCTCAGATGCCTGGATGGAAGCCGCCCAGGAAATCCGCGCTCGCTACGAGGGCCAGACACCCAAGATCACCTCGGCCATCAAGATCAACCAGGTGATCACCGACGTTCCGTTCGGATCGGGTGAAGTGAAGTCCTACATCGACACGTCGTCGGGCGACATGAAAATGGAACTCGGCGAACTTCCTGATGCCGAAGCCACCGTCACGACCGATTGGGCGACAGCTCGCGCGATCTTCGCCCTCGGCGACCAGGCTGCGGCCATGCAGGCATTCATGGGCGGAAAGGTCAAGGTCACCGGCGACATGATGAAGATGATGGCTCTGCAGACTGCCGTGCCTCAGTCCGAGATCACCCTCAAGATCGCCGAAGAAATCAAAGCCATCACCGAGTGAGGTGTCGTCACCCGCGATCGACCGTACGCGGTTGACGTGGAGTCGGGGTGACGCGCGACGACAACACGACGGCGACGAGTGCAACGAGCGTTGCGACTCGGAACGCAGCAGCGAACGATTCTGCTGTTGGCTCACCGTTGCCGACGGATTGCTGGACGGACGTCATCACGACGGACCCGAATACAGCCCCCATCTGTGTCATCAGCTGCTGCATCGCACCGGCAACACCGAGATCTCGCTCGTCGACCGCGTTGGCGACGAGCGACGTCATGGCAGGGCTGGCCACCCCGATTCCCGCTCCCGACAACCCGAGCGCAACGAGCATCAACAACAGCCCGGTGCTCGGTCCGACGGTTGTGAAGGCGAGCATCGACAGCACGACGCAGACGCTGCCCGCAACTCCCATCACTCGCTCACCGAGCCGTATCGTCACCAGACTCGCGAGTGGTGCGACAACGGCGAACGTGAGTGGTCGAGCGATGACGACGAGGGAGATCTTCCCGGTGTCGTAGTTCAAGATCTCGTCGAGAACCTGGGGTGCCAGAAGGAAGCCGCCCATGTACGCGAAGTTCGACAATGTCTGAGACATCACCGGCAGCGCGACATTGCGCGTGCGCAGCCACGCCAGTGGCAAAAGAGGGTGCTCGACACGCTTCTCGATGCGGATGAACATCGACAACGACAGGACCGACACGGCGATCACTGCGATCGTCAACGGGTTCGCCCATCCCCACTGCGGGCCCTGGTTGACACCGGCAAGCATCATCGAGGCGCCGAGTCCAAGAGTCAGCGAGCCGGCGACGTCGAATGACACCTCGTGCAGCCGTTCGGTATCGGGCAGCAACCAGAGCGCAACGACGACTCCGATGATGCACAACGGCGCCTGCACCAAGAAGATGATGCGCCATCCGAATGCCTCGACGAGTGGAGCACCGGCGACGACACCGAGCACCGGCGCACCGGCATTCACGAAACTCCAGTAGCTCAGCGGTCGGACACGTTGATCCGGAGGGAACAGCCGGTTGATGTAGGCCATCGTTGCCGGACCGGTTGCTGCTCCCGCGGAAGCCGAAAGAATGCGGAACAACACCATGCTCGGGGCATTCCACGCCAGAGCCGTGAGAGCGGCGAAGATTCCAGCGCCCGTGAGACCGGCCACGAAGACCCGCTTGTGCCCCCACAAGTCGCCGGCCTTGCCGAATGCCGGTCCGACGACGCCGAAGGCGAGCATCGGTCCCGTGATCGACCACGACACCACCGAGATCGACGAGTCGAACTCTTCTGCGATGGAGCCGAGAGATACGACGAGGATGGTGATGGTGAAGCCGACCGTGAACAACGCCGACAGGACGACGACGAGCACCGCCCAATGGCGCTCGATCGGAACACGCTCGCCGATCCATCTCCGCAGCAGAATCGGCCACGGGACGACTCCGACCTCGTCGACTCCTGCTGAATCGACGTTCAGAGTTCGGCGGGTCTGCCCTGTGGAATCAGCACCCACTTGTCACGACGATATCGATCACGATTTGGGGACGAGACCGGACATGGCCGTGGCCAGATCCGCGACCGTCCACCGATCGTTCTGGTTGATCTCCTCGGCCATCGTCCACGACTGGACACGAGTGACCTGACCGCCTTGCACATAGAACGTCTCACCGGTGAACTCGCACATCTCCGACGACAGATATGCGACGAGCGGAGACACGTTCGCCGGATCCCACATGTCGAAGGCACCTTCCTTGGGAGCCATGACATCCTCGAGACCAGGGGTGGCGAGCGTGAGACGCGTGCGTGCTGCGGGAGCGATCGAGTTGCTCTTGACGTTGTAGCGAGACAGTTCCTTGGCGCAGATTTGACTGAACGTCGCGATTCCGGACTTGGCTGCTCCGTAGTTGGCCTGACCGGGATTCGAGAACAGGCCCGATGTGCTGCTCGTGTGCACGAGATTGCGCGGCTTGGTCACGCCGGCTTTGGCTCGTTCGCGCCAGTAGGCAGCCGCGTGGTGCGTCGGTGCGAAGTGACCCTTCAGATGGACCGCGATCACCGCGTCCCACTCCGCTTCGGTCATGTTGACGAGAACGCGGTCGCGCAGGATTCCGGCATTGTTCACGAGGATGTCGAGGTCGCCGAATGCATCGATAGCGCTCTGCACCATGCGCTTCGCGCCTTCCCAGTCGGCGACGTTGTCGCCGTTGACGATTGCCTCGCCGCCCATGGCAATGATGTCGGCCACTGTTTGCTGAGCAGGAGTGACATCGGAACCCGTGCCGTCATTCGCGCCGCCCAGATCGTTGACGACGACCTTGGCGCCTTCGGCCGCGAACAACAGTGCGTGCTCCCGACCGAGACCACGCCCGGCCCCGGTGATGATGGCGACGCGCCCGTCCAAAGATCCCATGATCGAACTCCTTCGATGCCGCACACTCGATGTACGACTGCTCGATCAGATTACGCCTGGCCCTCGAAGGGGGCGAAACCCGCTTCGAGGACCAGTCGAGCGCTTCATCAGCCGAACTTGAGATCGACTTTGGTGCCCTTGGCAACCTGGTTGCCGGACTTCAGTGCAACCGGTGCCGGAGCTGCGGTCGTCGTCGGGGCGGCCGTCGAATCGGGCGTTGTAGCCGTCGCAGCGCAGATCGACGAAACCGTCGGCAGGCGACTGGCCGACTGGACCTTCTTCGCTCGGTCGCCTTCGATGGCACCGACGACGAGTCCGACTTCCTTGAGGGCTGCTTCCGCTTCAGCGAACGTCTTGCCGACGATGTTCGGGAAGGCAACGAGCTCAGGGCCACGCGAGATCTTCACGGTCACAGCGCGACCAGGCGACAATTGCTCACCGAACGCTGGAGCCTGTTCGGCAATCGAACCCTGCGGGGCCTCGGAGAACGCCGTATCGGCACGGTTCATCTTCAGGCCAGCTTCGCGCAACTTGGTCTCAGCTTCGGTGACCGAGAGGCAGACGAGATTCGGAACGTCGATCGGCGTTGCTCCCTGCGAGACGACGAGATTGATGATCGTTCCCGGGACGACTTCTTCACCCACGGCCAGAGTCGGCTGTTCCCGGACTTCGAAGCGAATGACATTTCCTTCGGGGATGTTGTCGTCGTACTCGAGGACTTCGTCACCGACTTCGAGACCCTTTTCCAGAAGCAGCTCTTTGGCGCGATCGACTTTCAATCCGACGATGTCTGGCAGCGGCACCGGAGGCGGTCCACTCGAGATGTAGAACGTCATGTCACCGCCCGAACGCAAACTCGAGCCTTCGGGCGGATCGGTTCGAATCACGGATCCTGCAGGAATGTCCAGGCTCGATTCCATGATCGGAAGCACGTTCCATCCGTATTCCGTGATCATGTTCATGGCAGCGCCTTCGGTCTGACCCGACAACATCGGCACGTTGTACGCCTTGCTCTGCACTGCGTTGAACGCGAAGTAACCACCGGCAATCAAAGCGAGCACCGCCACCGCAGCGACGATCCAGCGACCGATGGACGGACCTTCGACTGCGTCCGGATCGAGGGGGTCGAGGTACGCATCGTCGTAGCCGCGATCGTCGTATTTCGCGTCACCGCCGTAGTTGTCGACAGGGCCGCGGATGACCATCCGGTGCGATCCAGTCGGCGTGTCGTCGATCAGGGGACGACCCGGGTTCGGCTTGCGTTCGGGAACATTCGGCACCGTCGAGATCAGCGGTCGTTCGGTTCCTCCCGAACGATCACCAGCGATCGCCGGTCGAAACATCGTCGCACTCGAATCATCTCCGAAGCGAATACTTCCCGACGGATCACGACGCGCCGCTTCGGATCCGTTCAGGGCAGTCATGACCACCGGCAGCGGAGTCGGACGGCTGAGGGTCGGTGCTGCCTGCACGAGACCGCGCCCCATCTCTGAGGCAGTCGACCTCTCCATCGAGTCCGATCGGCCGGCCTTTTCGAGAACGGCGGCCAGTCCGCTGAGATCAGCGGAAACCGGGAAGAGCTTGTCCACTCGCGCCGACAGAGTTCCCACGACCGAGTCGACGAGGAACGGAACCTGGCCGGTCACGGACTCGACGAGAA
>JBDLRO010000142.1:0-2785 GCA_039800025.1 Actinomycetota bacterium
ATCTCAGAAGTCGAACACCAAGATCTCCGCTGAGGACATCGAAGCAAAACTCCGATCGCTTCAGGGCGATGTACAGGAAAAAGTCGAGGACCAAAAGACGAATGTTCTCATTGCGTCGGGAGTGGTTGCCCTCGTCCTGGTCATTGCGTTCTACTTCCTCGGCCGTCGCTCGGGACGCCGACGATCGACCCTCGTCGAAGTCAGGCGAGTCTGATCCGATGAGTCCCCTCGGACAATATCTTCGAACTCGCGGAGTCAAAGACGGGTTCTTGAAGGGTCAGCGGGTCTGGGCTGTCCTCGGAGGGCTTGCCTGGATCATCCGTCTCGTCGTGAGAATGGGTTCGCGTCGTCCCGAGATCGTGGCTCGCGAGGTTCTCCAGCCGGGACAGTCGATCACGATCTCGTCCGTGGAACGGAACGAGACATGACCGCTCCTCTCAGCGGCGAATGAACGTCATCCTGCGCAACCCGAATCGCGAGATATCGCTCTCAGGGGGAAGGACCGTTCGCGCTCTTCTCCAGGAGCTCGGACTCAGCAGAGAGGCTCACCTGGTCATTCGCAACGGCCAATTGGTGCCAGGGGATGGTCGACTCGAGGATGAGGACACGATCGAGATCCGCCCGGTCATTTCCGGAGGAGTCTGATGAAGTGTCGCGTATGCCGGGGACCGGCGATCATCGATCTTCCTCGCCACAACGCCAACTTCTGTGTCGAGCATTTCGTACAGCTGTGCCTCCGACAGGTCACGAAGGCAATCGATGACTTCGGCATGGTCTCCACCTCGGATCGCGTTCTCGTAGCGGTGTCGGGAGGCAAGGACTCTCTTGCTGTCTGGGACATCTTGAACGAGCTCGGATACTCCGCTGATGGGCTCTACATCGGTCTGGGAATCGGGGAGTACAGCGAGCATTCGAAGGAATTCGCTGAACGTTTCGCTCAGGAAAAGGGACTCATTCTTCATGTCGTCTCGCTGAGGAGCGACTACGACTTCGATGTTCCCACAGCAGCAAAGACAACCGGCCGCGTCCCGTGCTCCGCCTGCGGCATGTCGAAGCGTCACATCTTCGACCAGTTCGCTCTCGAGAACGGCTACGACGTCCTGGTGACGGGCCACAATCTGGACGATGAAGTTGCGGTCCTGTTCGGCAACACCCTGAGGTGGGACGTGGGGTACCTATCGAGGCAATTGCCGGTTCTCGACGCCCGAGGAGGATTTCCGAAGAAGGTGAAACCACTCGTCCGACTCTCGGAGCGCGAGATGGCAGCTTGGTGCGTCGTGCGCGACATCGAATACATCATCGAAGAGTGTCCGCTCGCATCGGGCAATCGGCATTTGGCCTACAAGGAAGTGATGAATCAGATCGAGGAGAGATCGCCTGGAACGAAAGCCTCCTTCTATCTCGGATTCCTCGACAACATGGCGCCTCTTCTCAGGGACGAGCACGCGAAGGATCTCGACTCGATCGGAACATGCTCTCGTTGTTCCGCTCCGACTGGAGCAGCGGATTCGGAACTGTGTGCGTTCTGCCGGTTGCAGGAACGGGCTTCGCAGGTGGATCCCATTCCCGTGGACCTCTTGTTGAAGAAGAGGCGACGATCGTGAGCACGTTCAAGTCGGGTGAGCGTGCGCTCCTCATCGATTCGAAGAAGCGCCGATACGTGATCGAACTCAAAGAGGGTGGCGAATTCCACAGTCACTCGGGTTTCGTTGCTCACACGGACATCATCGGCCGTCCTGAGGGCAGTCGAGTCGACTCCACGCGCGGGTCCAGGTACATCGTTGTGAGGCCCACGTTGGAGGACTTCGTCGTCGAGATGCCCCGTGGGGCCCAAGTCATCTACCCAAAGGATCTGGCACCCATCTGCATGCTTGCCGACATCGGCCCGGGTGTTCGAGTGCTCGAAAGTGGAGTCGGATCAGGGGCGCTTTCGATGACGATGCTGCGATACGGAGCAGATGTCACCGGTTACGAAATACGAGAGGACTTCGCGCGCAGAGCCCAGTCGAATGTGACTTCATTTCTCGGCGATGACGTCGCGAACCGCTATCGAATCGAAATTCGCGACTGTTATGAGGGCATCGAAGCTCTCGGGTTCGACCGCATCGTTCTCGATCTTCCCGAGCCGTGGCGAGTGATCCCCCATGCGGAAAAGGCATTGCGTCTCGGCGGGATCCTTGTTGCCTACACGCCGTCGATCACACAGGCAGCCGCAACTCGAGACTCGTTCGGCAGCTCCCGTTGGACAGAAATGAGAACTCTGGAGGTTCTCCACAGGACCTGGCACATCGAAGGACAGTCCGTGCGCCCAGACCACAGAATGGTCGCTCACACAGGATTCTTGACCGTGGCACGCCTCATCGAGGAAAGGGTCAGTTCCGACCGCCTACCTGAGATCGCCGCCGACAGCCGCGAAACTGTGACAATGCACCACGACCCGGGCTGAATACGAGAACACTGGAACGATCTGCAAGAAGCAGACGAAGCGAGTCGAACGAAGGACTATCGATTCAGGGCTCGATGAAGATGCATTCGCCGGGACATTCCTCGGCGGATTCGATCACCGCATCGAGCTGACCGTCGGGAATATTCGCAAGACCATCGGCACCTTGGGGATTGCCCTTGGCGGCGGCAAAGACCTTGTCTCCCTCTTTGACGTAAGCGAGGCCGTCATCGAGAAGGGTGAAAACATCGGGCGCGATCTCCTCGCAGAGTCCATCGCCGGTGCAGAGATCCTGGTCGATCCAAACCTTCATCAGTCTCGAGAGCTCCTCGTGAGTCGTTG
>JBDLRO010000143.1:0-16181 GCA_039800025.1 Actinomycetota bacterium
TCGAGTTCGAGGGGGACTCCCGCCTCGTTCGCAATCGCCAACAAGTGGAGCACTGCATTGGTGCTGCCGCCGAGGGCGTTGGTCAGAGCGATCGCGTTCTCGAAGGCTTTCTTGGTCAAGATGTCACTCGGTCGAAGACCGAGACGCAACATGTTCACGACGGCTTCACCCGCCCGTCGTGCATCGTCTTCGCGGCGACGATCGACGGCAGGCGCCGAGGCGGACCCAGGCAACGACAAACCGAGCGCCTCACCGATCGACGACATCGTGTTGGCGGTGAACATCCCTCCGCACGCACCCTCTCCTGGGCACGCGTTGCGTTCGATCGCTCCCAGTTCGTCCTCGGTGATCGTGCCCGCTGCACATGCTCCGATCGCTTCGAACACCGAAGTGATGTCGAGTGCCTTTCCGTTGAGATATCCGGGAAGAGTCGAGCCGTTGTAGACGAAGACTGCCGGGAGATTCAGTCGAGCAATTGCCATCATCATCCCCGGCATGCTCTTGTCGCAGCCACCAGTCGCCACGAGCCCATCGAGGCGCTCGGCGTGCATGACCGCCTCGACGGAGTCTGCGATCACCTCACGACTCACGAGAGATGCCCGCATCCCCTCGTGACCCATCGAAATTCCATCGCTCACCGTGATCGTTCCGAATTCGAGGGCGACTCCACCTGCTGCTCTGACCCCCTCTTTGGCAGCTGCGGTCAGCCGGCGAATCGACATGTTGCACGGGGTGATTTCGTTCCACGAGGAGGCAATACCGACCTGGGGCTTGTCCCAGTCGTCATCTCCGAGCCCGACGGCTCTCAACATCGCGCGCGACGCCGCCTTTTGGATCCCGTCCGTCACATCGCGGCTGCGGGGTTTCACATCGACTGGAATTCCTTCATTTCGGGCCATAGAAGCAGAATAACGAGTGTCCGTCGCCGGCGTCTTGTTAAGCACACTTAACATCCGTTAAGGTCACCTAACAGAGCTGGTGCACACCTGGCACGAACCACCAAAGGCCAAACCTGACACGCAGGACACGAGAACGGATCAATCGATGTTCAAGAAGACGACCACGAAGACGACTTCGAATACCTCGCCGAATCGCTCTGGCGCAGCCGGAACCGACTCGAGGTCGACATCCAGCACGTTGCGCCGAGGACTCGCTGGTTTGACTCTCGGAGTGCTCGTCGTCGGGGCCTGTGGCGGAAGCGACTCGACATCGACGCAGAGCCCGGCCTCCGACACCGCAGCAAGCACGGCTGGTGCGGAGGCCGATGCATGTGAGAGCGCCGAGGGGTCGATCACCGTCTATTCGGGCCGCAACGAAACACTCGTCGGCGACCTGTACACCCAGTTCACAGCGGCGACCGGAGTCACCATCGAAGCTCGCTACGGTGACAGCGGCGAGCTCGCCGGACAGATCCTCACCGAAGCCGGCTCCTCGCCTGCTGACGTGTTCTTTTCACAGGACGCAGGAGCACTGGGGGCGATCGCCCAAGCTGGACTCCTGGTTTCGCTCGACGACGCCGTGTTGGCTCGAGTTCCGAGCGAGTTCAGTTCGCCCGACGGAGTCTGGCTCGGCACCAGCGGCCGGGTGCGCGTCGTCGTCTACAACCCCGAACTCGTCACAACTCCCCCATCGACGATCGACGAAGTTCTCGATCCGACTTGGAAGGGTCGGATCGGCTTCGCACCCACGAACGCCTCCTGGCAGTCCTTCGTCACTGCGCTCCGCGTCCTTCGCGGAGAAGATGGAGCTCGCCAGTGGCTCGAGGCTTTCGCAGAGAACGACCCAGTGCCATACGAGAAGAACTCTGCTGTGCGTGACGCGGTCGATGCTGGCGAAGTCGCCCTTGGTTTGGTCAATCACTACTACCTCTACGAAAAGATCGCAGCTGAGGGTGCAGAAAATGTCGTTGCGAAGAATCAGTACATGTCTCCAGGAGATCCGGGCGGTCTCGTGAACGTTGCGGGCGCGGGAATCCTGACGTCATCGGACAACGTCGACGGTGCACGTTGTTTCGTGTCCTACCTCGTCTCCGACGAAGCCCAGACCTACTTCTCGACGAGGTCGTTCGAGTATCCGCTCGTGGCAGACATTGCGGCGACCGAAGGTCTCCCCGATTTCGATTCACTCGACCCCCCGAGCATCGATCTGTCGGACCTGTCATCCATCGCTGAAACCCAGGAGTTGCTCGCAGACGTCGGGCTCCTGACTCTGTGACGGCACACTGACTCCGTGCGAATTCGAGATCGCGAACGGTCGCTGCCAGCGGCGTTGGTCATTCCTGCGCTGCTCGCAGCCCTTGCGTCATTGTTTCCGCTCGTCTACCTGATCGATGTCGCCTTTGATCGAGGAGCCGCATACATCTGGGACGAACTCTGGCGGCGACGAACTTTCGATCTCGTCATCCGCAGCGTGGCCCTCGCGGCCGCCGTCACGATCGCGAGCGTGACCATTGCCGTCCCCTCGGCATGGATCGTGACACGAACCGATCTCATCGGTCGACGAGCTTGGAGAGTCGTGCTCGCTCTGCCACTCGCAATTCCGAGCTACCTCTCAGCATTCGCATGGATCAGTTGGAGACCCCAACTCGCTGGCTTCTGGGGAGCCCTTCTGGTTCTCACTCTTGCGTCGTATCCCTACGTCTACCTCCCGGTGTCAGCCGCATTTCGTCGGCTCGATCCTGCGCTCGATGAGCTCGCTTTCATTCACGGCCGCAGTTCGATCCCGCGACTGATTGCACTGTCCGCGAGTCAAGTGAGATCATCGATTGCTGCGGGTTCGCTCCTCGTTGCCTTGTACGTGCTCAGCGACTTCGGCGCAGTTGCGACGATGCGCTTCGACGCGTTCACCTGGGTGATCTATGGCGCGTATCGAGCAGGTTTCAATCCCAGTCGGGCAGCCGTCCTTGCGGTCATCCTGGTCATCATCGCAATCGTGCTCGTCACCGCGGAGTCTGCCGTACGCGGACGAGACGTTCAGACGATGACGACACGCTCTGCCGACCCGATCCCTCGCGTGAACCTCCGCTCCGGAGGCTGGACTGCGCAGATCTTCCTCACCGGAGTCGGTGCGATCAGCCTCGCTTTTCCGATCTGGCGGGTTCTCGTCTGGGTGATTGGAAGTGGTGCGGAAGAAGGACTCAGTTCCGTCGCCGAGGCGCTCTGGGGATCGGTTCGGTACTCGGCGGTTGCTGCCGTCGTGACGGTCCTCGTGGCACTTCCTGTCGGCATTCTTGCCGGACGCTACAAGACGAGATCGGCCGCGCTGATCGAAAGATCCACCTACATCACACACGCACTACCCGGTGTCGTGATCGCCATTTCCATGGTCTTCATCGGTGTTCGCCTCATGACGCCGATCTACCTGAAGGCTCCACTTCTCGTCTTGGCCTACGTGGCCCTGTTTCTTCCGGTCGCCGTCGGCGGAATCCGCAGCATCGTTTCGCAGATTCCGCGTGAACTCGACGACGTTGCTCGATCGCTCGGCTCCACTCCCATGCAATCGGTGCGCAGGGTCAGCATCCCTCTCATCGCCCCAGGAATCGCTGCATCATTTGCTCTCGTTCTCCTCGCCGCCATGAAAGAGCTCCCGGTCACGATGCTGCTTCGACCCACCGGATCCGACACGTTGGCGACGAGATTGTGGAACTTCACGTCGATCTCGGATTATGCAGAAGCAGGTCCGTATGCTCTCGCACTGATCATTTTCGTGGCAATACCGACCGCCGTGGCAACGAGCAGGAGCTGAGCGTGAGTTCGATCGACACCAGTTCAACACGAGCAGCGACCCTCGATCTCATCGACGTCTCCAAATCATTCGGCGACGTCGAGGTCCTGTACGACGTCTCGTTCTGTGCACCTTCAGGGCGCGTCACTGCGATTCTCGGGCCTTCCGGTCAAGGGAAGACCACATTGCTTCGGCTCATCGCTGGTTTCGACCAGCCGGACGCTGGAAGAATTCTGATCGACTCCGTACTCATGAGCGATGATCACTCAGTCGAGCCTCCGGACCGCAGAGGAATCGGCTACGTGCCTCAAGATGGAGCCCTGTTTCCGCACCTCAGTGTCGAGCGCAACATCGCGTTCGGCATTTCCGCAGGCAAGTTCAAGAGGGGTCATCGCGAACAGTCACGCCGTATCGAAGAGCTGGTTCGTCTCGTCGGCCTCGAGGGCCTCGGCGAGCGGCGCCCGGGGGAGATTTCCGGAGGACAGCGCCAACGAGTGGCTCTCGCTCGCGCACTCGCGCCGAGCCCGCGCCTCGTCCTTCTCGATGAGCCATTCTCCGCTCTCGACGCGTCCATGCGTCACGACATCAGCCAGGAGGTCGTCTCCATCCTTCGGCGAACGGGAACCACCACGGTCATGGTCACCCACGATCAGCAAGAGGCCATGTCGATTGCTGATCATGTCGTCGTCCTCCTCGAAGGTCGCGTCGCCCAGCAAGGGTCGCCATCGGAGATCTACGACTCTCCCGCGTGTGCTCGAGTGGCCCGTTTCATCGGAGACGCGAATCTTCTCAGCGCTCTCGCTCACGACGGGGTCGTGGAGCATGCCCTCGGATCCGAGCCTTGGAATGGACCGAGCGGTCAGGCGACAATCCTGCTTCGACCCGAACACATGGTGCTCAACCCGAAAGACGGGACAGGGCGAATCGGAGTCGTCGAGGGTCGCAGCTACTTCGGCCACGACGGCACATTGGCCGTTCGTCTCGCCAACGGAGAACTCGTGACGTTACGAGTACCGACGAGTCAGCTCGCCGACATCGGGGACAATGTACGCGTCGGCTACGACGGCACGACCCGCGTGCTCCCGAACTGACGGAACCGTTCGACGTCCACCAGTCGTCGCGTCACTTGCGGCCGAATCCGAACAGGTGCTGGCCGACCTTTCGCATCTGGATTTCTTCGGCACCCTCGGTGATCCGATAGCGACGGTGATGGCGATAGATGTGCTCGAACGGCATGTGTCTGCTGTACCCCACGCCGCCACACGTTTGCATCGCTCGGTCCGCCGCCTCACAAACCAGTCGATTGGCGCGGTAATTGCACATCGCGACCATGTGCGTGAACTCCATGAAACCCGTGTGTGACACGTCGTCCTGCTTCCCATCCATCAACCAGGCGGTGTAGCGGATCAGTTGACGCAACATCGCTGCCTCGGTGTGCAGTTCGATGAGGGGGAACTGAATGGCCTGATTGCTCGACAGCTTCTTTCCCCATGTCGTTCGGGCATTGGCATATGCAACTGCTTCGTTGATGCAGTACTGCGCCGCCCCCAATGATGAAGCAGCCTGTCGAATTCGGTTCTCGTGCACGAAATGCTGGGCGAGATCGAGCCCGTGATCGAGCCGTCCGAAGATCGCACTCATCGGCACCCTCACATCCTTCATCGTCACTTCGGCGTGGTCCGTGGGCATGTTGAAGGTCCACCAGAAGAAGTCGACGGAGAATCCCGGTGCATCGATGGGAACGAGGAATGCCGAGATGCCGATCGGGTTTCCTGGATCGCCTGACGTCCGCGCGAACACGATGTCATGTGTCGCGTGGTGCAACCCGCTGTTCCATCTCTTGACTCCGTTGATGACCCACTCGTCACCGTCGCGCACTGCCGTCGTCTCGAGGTAGGTCGCATCACTCCCGTGGTTCGGCTCGGTGAGTCCGAATGCCAATCTCTTCGTTCCATCGAGGAAGCCGGGCATCCACTCGGCCTTTTGCTCTTCGGTTCCGAAATCGCGCATCATCAGCACAGTCGGGAAATTGCCGACGACGGACGACTCGTTCTGCAGATCGTTGAACAACCCAAGACCCTTCGAAGCCAAGTGCTCTCGGATGATCGCCATCTCGAGATTGCTCGCATTCCGCCCGCCGTATTCCTCTGGAAGCGCCAGCCGAAGCCACCCGGCTGCGTCTGCTCGCCGACGCATGTCGCGGAGGAGTTCTTCCCATTCGGCTCGCGGAACGCCACCGTTGTCAAAATCGGTACGCGCCCACTCACGGCGATGATCGAAGAAGCGCTCGTTGTCGTCTCGAGCCTGAAGCGGCACGATCTCCCGCTCGATGAAAGCGTCGAGTTCCGACAGCGTCTGCTGGATGTGTTCCGGAATGGCGAAGTCCATCGCCCGACCGTAATCGCCGACTACCGGACGCATTCAGCCCGGCGTTAACGTGCCCTGCGATGACAGAGTGAGGTCGAAGGCTCACCTGTCGAGTTCTCCGGACTTCAGATGGCTCACCCGCACCCGACTCCAGACGTCCCCGGTCAATGGCCTCACCTCTACTCAGAGGTTGAACGCTGCCTTTCGCGAGATGATGTCTCGATTCAGCTGCTGACCAATCTCGTTCTGCCCGATCTCGACGATCGCTGTGATCTCGGCGAGACGGTCATTACTGGTCACGTTTGCGCGACGACGTGGGTGTTCGACCCCGCCGGTCGCTACACGCTGCTCGTCCGTCATCGGCTGTTCGATTGGAGCGCGCCCGGCGGGCACATCGAGCCTCACGAAACGAGTCGCGATGGAGGGTTGCGCGAGTTGGAAGAGGAGACGGGGCTGACACGTTTCGACGTCACTGCGATCCTCGACGTGCCGGCGTTGATCCATGTCTCCGATCTTCCCGGCGACAGGCCTCATCGTCATTGGAACATCGCCTGGCTGTACACCGCAGAAATGGACAGCCCACTCTCCCCCGTCGAGGGTGCCCGCTGGTGGTCGGTGGACTCGCTCCCCGCGGGTCCACCCGATTTCGTCCCGACGACCTCCCGACTCCTCGCCATTCTCGACCGACAACGCGCCGGATGAAACAGGGGTCGGAGGTTCCTCCAAAGCCTTGTGAAGACCTGCGACATGCCGTTCGTGTCGGCCTCGGAATTCGACCTCTAACCTGATGCGATGAGCGTTCCGGCCTCCGGCGACACGTCTTCCCCCCAATCGCTTTCTGTCGAGACTGTGAGTCGCCATCTCGAGGAGCACGGATATCTCGCGGATCGCGGACTGGCGACAGCTGTCTTCTTGTCCCTCACCTTGCAGAGACCTCTTCTGCTCGAAGGCGAAGCGGGAGTTGGAAAGACCGAACTGGCCAAGGTCATCTCTCGCTGGACCGGGGGCGAACTCATCCGCCTCCAGTGCTACGAAGGCATCGATGCGAGCCAGGCCGTCTACGACTGGGACTATTCGCGACAGCTGCTGCATCTGCGCGCGTCCGAAGCGAGTGGCGAGGCAGCCGGGATCAGCACAGACGAGCTCGAGAATCAGCTCTACCAGGAGCGATTCCTTCTGCGACGAGCGGTTCTTCGAGCACTCGAGCCGAGCGCGGTTCCGCCGGTCCTCCTCATCGACGAGATCGACAGAGCCGACGACGAATTCGAGGCCTACCTTCTCGAAGTTCTCTCGGATTTTCAGGTGACGATTCCGGAGTTGGGAACGTTCGCAGCACCTCGTCCACCGGTCGTCATTCTCACGTCCAACCGCACACGAGACGTCCATGACGCCCTGAAGCGCCGCTGCCTGTATCACTGGGTCGAACATCCATCATTCGATCGCGAGGTTGCGATCGTCCAATTGCGAGTTCCCACGATCGCCACGGACCTCGCTCGTCAAGTCTCCGCTGCCACCGAGATCATGCGATCGATGCACCTCTACAAACCTCCAGGGGTAGCCGAGACGATCGACTGGGCCACCGCCCTCGGGTCACTCGGCGTCAGCGCACTCGACGATGACAGCGTTCGGTCCACTCTCGGCGCAGTTCTCAAATATCGCGAGGACCAAGAGCATGTGGAACGCTTCGGATATTCCGAACTGGTCAAACAGGCTCTTCACCGGAGTCTCCTCGCCTGATCGGTTGATCGACTCCCGATGACCGACGTTCGTTCACCAGTTGAAGTTCTGACAGTCGCCTTTTGTCGACTGTTACGAGGAGCGGGAATCTTCACCCCGATCGGAAACGTGATCCTGTTCATGGAGGCCCTTGATCGCCTCGGGGTGAACTCGAGAGACGATGTCTACTGGGCTGGTCGCGCAAGCCTCGTGCGACGCCCGGAGGACATCGACCTCTACGATCGAGCCTTCGCGGTCTTCTGGGAACGCCGCCGCTCCCAGATCGAAGACGAGCCGACTGAGCCTGTCCGCCTGACGATCCTCATGGACGATGGAGGATCATCCGACGACGGAAGCTCCGAGGCGAGTTCCGACGATGATGACACGATCACGATTCGCTTCTCTGCTGTCGAAACACTCCGCACCAAGGATTTCGCCGCCTATTCAGCAGCCGAGCTCGATGAAGCCCAGCAGCTCATGCAGAAGCTGCGTCTCGTCGGATCACCTCGGCGCTCGTATCGTCGGCGCCCGAGCGGACGCGGATCACATCCGGATGTGCGGAGAACCGTACGAGCCAGTCTTCGAACGGGTGGCGAGCCCATTGAACGACATTGGACCGATGCCGATGAGAGACTTCGTCGACTCATCCTGCTCATCGACATCAGCGGATCGATGGAGCCCTATGCACGAGCTCTCTTGCGATTCGTTCAGGCGGCAGTCGCTGGTCGCCAGAAGGTCGAGGCTTTCGCGATCGGCACACGACTCACACGGCTGACTCGGGAACTCGGATCCCGAGATCCCGACCGAGCTCTGAGTCTCGCCTCCACACGAGTCCAGGATTGGAGTGGCGGCACGAGACTCGGCGACTGTCTCCGTGAATTCAACGACCTCTGGGGAGTACGCGGGATGGCTCGCGGGTCGATCGTCGTCGTCCTCAGTGACGGCTGGGACCGCGGAAATCCGGAGATCCTCGCCGAGCAGATGCAACGACTCCAGCGAGTCAGCCACCAGGTGATCTGGGTGAACCCTCTCAAGGTTTCGCCTGGTTATGCACCGCTGGCACGGGGAATGGCGGCGGCGTTGCCCTTCGTGGACGATTTCGTCGAAGGGCACTCTCTCGGAGCCATGGAAGACCTTGCGCGAATCATCGGGGGAACCCGAACTCGACTCGACAAGCCATCGATCGTCGCGCGTCGCAGTTCGGATCTGCCTCCGTCTCCGGCAGACTGATACTTCATGCGTGAGATTCTCGACGACATCGACCGTTGGCGAAACGCAGGCAAGCGCGTGGCTGTTGCACGTGTCGTGAACATCGAAGGTTCCGGACCTCGAGATCCGGGTGCGGCGATGGCTGTCAACGAAGACGGAGAAGTCGCTGGGTCGGTCAGTGGTGGCTGCGTCGAAGGTGCAGTGGTGAGCGAGGCACTTGCATTGATGGCTGACGACTCCCCCGGTCGCATCGTCACCTTTGGCTACAGCGATGACGAGGCATTCGCCGTCGGCCTCACGTGTGGAGGCACCATCCGCCTCTACATCGAGCGACTCGATTGGTGACGGGCTTGGCACACGAACTGTTCGAGCACTTCAGCGCATTGGTGCGTTCCGAGACTCCCGTCGCATTGTGCACGGTCATCGATGGACCTGGGACAGGCAACAAATTGCTGGTTTCGAAAACAGACGTTGCAGAAGACGTGGGGGGTTCCCTCGGAAATCCAGACCTCGATCGCGTGGTGAACCGCGATGCGATCGGAGAACTCGAAGCCGGACGTACGAGCGTTCGCCACTACGGGCCACAGGGTCAGGCGACTCCTGAAGATCTCGTGGACACCCCGACCGTGTCGGTGTTCATCGAGAGTTTCTCGCCACCTCCCCAAATGTGGATCTTCGGCGCCGTCGATTTCACAGCTGCACTCGGGCGCGTCGCCAAAGTCCTCGGCTACCGAGTGACTGTCTGTGACGCGCGGGAAATTTTCGCCACGAAACGAAGATTCCCGATGGCCGATGAAGTTGTTGTCAGTTGGCCCGGACCTCTGTTCGAGCGCAGAGGTTCCGTCCTTGGACCACGTGATGCCGTGTGCATTCTCACGCACGATCCGAAGTTCGACGTCCCTGCGATCGCAGGAGCACTCGCAACTTCAGTTGGCTACATCGGCGTCATGGGGAGCAGAAAGACGCATCACAAGAGACTCGGGCGTCTCGCCGAGGTCGGTATCGATCGGCCGGATCAACTCGAACGACTGATGTCTCCGATCGGGTTGGATCTCGGCGGACGCACGCCCGAAGAAACGGCGATCTCGATTTGCGCCGAGATCATCTCACGGCGCACCGGACATTCAGCGAGCAGCCTTCGCTCGACGAGCGGTTCCATCCATGGAGGACCGACTCCGGCGTGACTCGACGTCGATGGCGGTCGATTCGATCGGACTCGTCAGATCGAAATGACTGCCAGTCGGTGGTCGGCATTGTTCATCGGACGCGGACCGTCGTCGGTGGCCACGACGATGTCTTCCAACCTCATCCCCCAACGCCCCGGCAGATAGATCCCCGGCTCGATGCTGAACGCATGGCCGTCCTCGAGTACCGCCGAATTTCCCGAAACGATATAAGGATCCTCGTGAGCGTCGAGTCCGATGCCGTGGCCGGTGCGGTGGATGAAGTAGTCGCCGAAACCCGCATGCGAAATGATGCGCCGAGCAGTTGCATCGACTTCCTCGCAGGGGGTACCGACGCAAGCAGCTGAAACTGCTGCCTGCTGGGCAGAGAGAAGAACTTCATAAGCCTCGGAGATTTCGGTGCTCGGTGTTCCGAGGTACACACACCTCGTGATATCGCTGCAATACCCGTTCATCGTTCCTCCAAAATCGCAGAGGACGATTTCGTCGGCTCCGATCACACGTGAACCCGGATGATGATGCGGACTGGCGGCATTCTCACCTGCTGCGACGATGGCGAAGTTCGTGACCTGATGGCCTTCTGCAATGATCAACGCCGACAGATGAGCGGACACCTCTGCTTCGGTTCTGCCGATGAGGGGGACGTCGCCGGCCTGGAGTCGCGCCGCGATCCGATCGACGGCAGCCCCTGCCGCGCGGAGAGCTTCGATTTCGGCCGCATCTTTTCTCATGCGCAGACTGCCGATGACATCGACTGCGCGCGAGTACCGCACGTCGACCATCATCGGGAGCAGTTCGACGAGAAACCTTGCCCACATTTGATCCCCGATGGCGATGTTCGATGGCTTGTTTCGACGCACGATGTCGGCAGTGATCCGAACAGGATCTTCGGTTTCGTCCCATGCAACGACGTCGAACACAGATGGCAGCACGTGGACGCGGGGAGCCTCGAGTCGAGGAATGACGAGAGTCGTCCGGCCTTCGAGGGGAACGATCAGCATGGTCAGTCGTTCAAGAGGCATCGCCTGGTACCCGATGAGGTACGGCATGTCGAGGCCGACCGAGACGAGGACGACGTCGACGCGGTGTTGAGCCATGGCTCTGCGCAGACGATCGATTCGGTCGAGATGGACTGCTTCGTCGACGCGGGAAGTCGTCATACCGAAACGCTAGCCGCCGTCGTCATACGGGTGAGGTACGCCGCACCAAGCTCACAGGCACGGACTCGGCTGCCTGCTTTGCGTGATAACTCGATCGAGTCAGCGGACTCGACTCGACGTGATTGATGCCGAAGGATTCACCGAGCATCTTCCACCGAGCGAACTCATCGGGATGGATCCATCGCGCCACGGGCAGATGATGTGTCGTCGGTCGCAGGTATTGACCGATGGTGACGATGTCCACACCGATGCCTGCGAGATCGGCAAGACAGCCATCGACTTCCTCGACCGACTCTCCCATGCCGAGCACCAAGCCCGACTTGGTGCACATGCCTGCCTGCTTGGCTGCTGACAGAACCCCGAGGCTCCGACCGTACCCCGCAGACGGTCGAACAGCGCGCTGCAAACGGGCAACGGTTTCGATGTTGTGATTGAAGACGTCGGGTCGAGCAGCGAACAAGATGTCGAGGGACTCGCGCGAGCCTTTCGCATCGGACACCAGGGTCTCGATTCGCGCATGAGGACGAACCCGCCTGATCTCCTCGACGCACGCTGCCACATGTGTCATGCCCCCATCAGCGAGATCGTCGCGCGCGACCATCGTCAGGACCACGTGATCGAGGCCGAGTCGTTGCACGGCTCGTGCGATGCGATCTGGTTCACTCGTCTCTGCCTCGAGCGGTTTCCTCGTGTCGACGAGACAGAACCCACAAGCCCTCGTGCACCTCTCACCGAGAACCATGAACGTGGCGGTGCCGTCCTTCCAGCACTCCGACAGGTTGGGACAGCCAGCCTCCTCGCAGACGGTCACGAGTGAGAGATCTTCGAGGACGCGCTTGGTACGAAGAACGTCCTCTCCGATGCGAACTTTGGGTCGAAGCCATTCCGGCTTGCGCTCGGCGATGTCGATTCCTCCTTCGACCCCCGAGTCGGCCAAGCGAGAAGTCAAGCGGACTGCTGTCCCCGGTCCTTCACCACGCGAGAAACGGGAGAGATCCTCGGGCCGATGGATCCAAGCAACGTCCTGTCGCTCGATCTCTCCGGATCCCCAGAGCGATCCGGCTCGCGCTGCAATCGCATCGACCGCCTCGCGCATCGAAGCACTGCTGCCGAGTTCCTCCATCGATGTCACCGGCAGGTCGTCGATGCCACAAGGGACGATGTACTCGCGCAGATAGCGCATGTCGGTGTTCACATTGAGCGCGAATCCGTGCATCGTGCGACCGTGTGCAATGCGAACGCCGATTGCAGCGATCTTGCGCGGAGGCGAGTCCTGTGCGTGGATCCATACTCCCGCATATCCCACGAGTCGCCCGGCTCCTGCGATACCGAGGTCGCCAAGGGCGTCGATCACGAGCTGTTCGACCAAGAAGACATGGTCGGCGGCTCCGATGCGATTGTCGAGTTCCAGAATTGGATAGCCGACGAGCTGCCCCGGACCGTGGTACGTGACGTCACCGCCGCGCTTGACGGCCACGAGTTCCGCGCCGACACCTGACGGGTCACACTTCAGATTCCGGTCGAGATCGGCGCGGGGTCCGTGGGTGAACACATGCGGATGTTCGACGAGCAAGAGGTGTTGCTCGTGGCCGTTTTCGAACAAGGCTGTCTGGAGAGCCAACGCCTCCCGATACGGGACACGACCCAGCCAGCGGACTCGGAGCACGGTCTAGAACTCACCGCCCCAGTCTCTGGTCTCGAGAATCGTCTTCACCTTGACCAGGAACTCGGCCGCATATGCGCCATCGAACGCTCGGTGATCCCAACTCATGGCGAGGTGTCCCACTGGATGAATCGCAATGCTCTCGCCGCTGCCGGGAACGTCGACCACGACCGGCTTTCGCACGATCGCGTCCGTCGAGAGGATCGCAACCTGCGGCTGGTTGATGATCGGCATCGTCAGCACCGATCCTGCCGAGCCATTGTTCGAGATGGTGAAGGTTCCACCCTGGATCTCGCCAGGGCCGAGCTTTCGACTCTTGGCTCTGTCCGCAAGGTCCCTGATCTCACGGGCAATGGCGCGTAGACGCTTCGTCTCTGCACTGCGAACCACTGGCGCCAGAAGTCCTTGACCCTCGAGATCGACTGCGATCCCGAGATCGACGTACTTGTGCACCACGAGATCGTTTCCGGAGATGCTCGCGTTCATGTGCGGGTACTCACCGAGAGCATCGATGACAGCCCGAGCGATGAACGGGAGATACGTCAGACCGAAACCCTCAGCGGCAGCAAAGTCTGCCTTCAAGCGCTTGCGCGTGTTGTCGACGTTGACGTAATCGACTTCGACAACGCTGAATGCGTGGGGGCTGACCGACTTGGACATCACCATGTGCGCGCCTGTGATCTGGCGAATCTTCGACAACGGCACCACGTCGTCTCTGTCGCCGATGCGCACCGACGGAGCAGCGGCGGGGACAGTTGCCAGCGGTGGTGCCGCCGGCACGGGACTCGACGACACAACCGCTGGTGCCCTCGTCGTGAGCGCATCGATGTGATCGAGTACGTCCTCGCGGGTGATGCGCCCGCCGAGACCGGTTCCCTGGATCCGATCGACGTCGAGGTTGTGTTCTGCCACGAGTCGCCGGACGACCGGTGACAGGAGGCGACTGTCGGATGTCGACGATGAGGCAGTTGCAGCTGCGGGCGCCGACTGAGGCGCAGGTGCGGTGACTGGGGCGGGAGCTGGCGTCACAGGAGTCGGCTGTGGAGCAGCAACGGGTGCTGGGGCGGGGGCTGGTGCCGGTGCTGGGGCGGGAGCTTGGGCGGCGGCCTGAACAGGAGCGCCTGCAGCATCGGACACCACAGCGATCACGGCCCCCACGGGAACGGTGTCGCCTTCAGGCACTCGGATCTCCGTCAGCGTGCCAGCAATCGGTGAGGGCACTTCCGTGTCCACCTTGTCGGTCGACACCTCGAATAGTGGCTCATCGGCTTTCACCGAATCACCGACCTTCTTGAACCAGCGAGTGATCGTTCCCTCTGTGACCGTCTCACCCAATTGCGGGAGTACTACTTCTGCCATGTGATGTCCTCTGTTGTGCAACTACTCGTTGTGTGGTTGTCTCGAATGTGTACCGATCGAAATCGCGTCACGACATCGAAGTCACGTGTTCAGACTTCGACCCGTCATCGACAGAACTGTCTCGCCGAACAGCTCGGTCAGGCTCGGATGCGGCTGAAGGAATGCCGCAACCTCGTCGACAGTCGCTTCCCAGTTGACCGCGAGATAGCCGCCCGAGAGCTGCTCGGTCACCCAGGGTCCGACCATGTGTACTCCGAGGATCTGACCAGCTGTCCCGTCCGCGTTTCGCTTCGCCACGACCTTCACCAAACCGTCCGTTTCGCCGAGGATCTGGGCACGGCTGTTGCCGCGGAACTGATGCTTCGCCACGATGACGTCGATTCCTGCCTCTTTGGCTGCATCCTCACCGGGACCGGCCCACGCAACCTCTGGGTGGCAGTAGATCGCCCAAGGCACCCGATCGTAGGCAACGGGTATCGGCGACTCCCCGAGGATGTGCTTGATGACGAGAATGGCCTCTGCGTAGGCGACATGGGCCAACTGGGGCGTGTTGATCAGGTCACCGATCGCATAGACACTGGCGACCGACGTTCGACACCACGGGTCGACCACGACGAAACCACGTTGATCGACTTCCACACCGGTACCCGCGAGTTCGAGAGACTCCGAAAACGGTCGACGTCCCACCGACACGATCACGGCATCGACTTCGAGCGTCTCACCATCGCCGAACGTGACGACTGTGCCACCAGTCGCCGTCGGAGAATGACTCTTGACCGCGACCCCGGTCCGGATGTCGATGCCCTTCTTCTTGAACGATTTGACGACGACATTCGCCACATCGCCATCGAGACCGGGCAAGATCTTCGGAAGCCCTTCGAGGATCGTGACCGAAGCGCCAAGATCGGCGAAGGTCGACGCGAACTCGCAGCCGATCGCTCCACCGCCGATGACCGCAACTCTCTTCGGAACGACTTCGAGATCGAGAACCTCATCGCTCGTCATGATGGGACCGCCACGATCGAAACCAGGAATGGTGCGCGGCACCGAGCCGGAGGCGAGCAACACGGCATCGCCCACGATGATCTCCGAACGACCATCGCCGGACCTCACCTCGACGGAGCGATCAGCCTTGAGCACTCCAGTCCCGTTGAAGACGGTGACATTGCGCGCCTTGCACAGACCGCCAATGCCCTTGACCAGACCCTCGACGATTCGCCGCTTGCGAGCCTGCGTGACCGCGAAATTCACAGTCGGCGACGACGACTCCACTCCGAACTCGCTTCCGTGAGCGACGTGGCGAAAGACAGATGCCGTTTCGAGGAATGCCTTCGCGGGAATGCATCCGCGGTTGAGACACGTCCCACCGAGAGCATCTCTCTCGACGAGAGCGACGTTCAGGCCAGCCGAGGCGCCATACAGCGCGGCTCCGTACCCACCAGGTCCTCCGCCGACGATCACGAGGTCAAATTTCTCGGCCGTACGGACCACCTCCACTATTGGGCGTCGATGACGCTTTCCGAACCACCACGGTATCGGTGGTCCTGGTCCTCACGGCGCCCGACACATCAGTGGGCACCGTCCCTACGGCGCCCGACACATCAGTGGGCACCGTCCCTACGGCGCCCGACACATCAGTGGGCACCGTCCCTACGGCGCCCACTGCCTCTGTTCGCCGGCACGGGTGTATGCCACCGCCTGGACAGCATCCACGGACGGGAACCGGATCACACATTCGATCGGCTCTTCACCAGCAGGCACCTCACTCGACCGTCCACAGATCCCAAGCTCGGGCGAATC
>JBDLRO010000144.1:0-6781 GCA_039800025.1 Actinomycetota bacterium
GTTGCGGAAATCGACGAGCTCGAGGCGTTCTACGAACATCTCGACACGGTCATGACTTCAACGGCATCAACAGGTACGTGAATGCGTCGGATCCTTCACCGCGGATGACCGCCAACTTTCCGGGTTCGCTCGTCTGGATGACGACATCATCGCTCGCGGCAGCATCGAGGCCGGAGGAGAGCAGTTCGTTGTTGAAACGAATCTCGATGTCGTTGCCGGACACGACTCCTTCGATCTGCTCGACCGCCTCGCCGCTGTCGGGCGTGACCATCCGCAAGGTGATGCCGTCGCCCGTGATCTCGAGACGCAACGGGGTGCCGATCGGATCGCGCGCGACCAGTTTCACGCGGCGGATCGCCTCGAGAATGGCATCCTTGTTGACCGTCAAGGTGTTCGGAAGGCTCGCGGGAATCAGTCGTTGATAGTCGGCGAATGCCCCCACCAGCAACCGAGTGACCAGTCGAATCGGACCCACTTCGAACGTTGCGTCGTTGTCGGTCAGCGAGATCGACACGTTCTCGGCCGACCCGAGAAGTTTTTGCAGTTCGCCGAGAGCACGAGCGGGAATCACCACTTGTGCTCCATCGGCGACGACTGCAGCTTCGATGTCTCGAATGGCCATGCGGTACGAGTCCGTTGCGACGAGACGCAACTTTCCATCGACGCCGGTCAGGAGGACTCCGGTGTAGACACCTCGAGCTTCGTCGGTGCTCGCGGCGCGGACCACCTGGCGCAGGGCTTCGGCTAGGTCCTTCGACGGCATCGGCGCGCCTTCACCCACGGTTCCCGTCCACTTCGGGAAGTCGCCCTCGACCCCGAGTGGCACGGTGAACTTCACCTTGTCCGCCGAGATCTCGACCTTCTCCGATCCTGCCGTAAAGGACACTCGGCCCGGGGTCAGGGAGCGCACCACATCGCTCGCGAGTTTGGCGGGAACGAGAACGACGCCGTCCTTCGAACCCGCCACCTCGATGGCCACGTCGATGGTCAGATCGCCATCGGTGCCGGTGATGCGCAGGGAATTTCCTGCGAGCACCATCCGCACACAGGACAGAGTCGGATTGGTGGCTCGTCCGGTCGCTGCTCGACTGGCTGCTCCCAGAGCCTCAGCCAAGACCTGTCGTTCACACGTGAACTGCATGGACGCACTCCCCCATTGTTGTCATCTTCAGATGCTGATGAAAGATAGTTCTAGTAATAAGAGCTGTGGATTGTGGATGACAGCGCGATCGGCCTGTGCCCGTCGGCATTTCACCCGCGCGCACGCGTCCACAGGTGTTCACAGGGTGCGAGGTCTGCCGCGCCCCCCCGGTGGACAACGCGGGGTTCTGCACAGGGATTCGACGCTTGTTCACAGTCCGCGTCCCCAACGTGTTGAAAGCAGGCCCGACATAGTCGCTATCGAAGAACACGGGGTTCATCCCATCTTCAGCGACCGGACGAGCATCGTCACCTGGTCGTAGGTCTGAGACCGCTCCTGCATGAGGCGAGTGATCTTCTCCACTGCGTGAATGACCGTGGTGTGGTCGCGTCCGCCAAAGAGCCGAGCGATCGCCGGGTAGGACAGGTCCGTGAGTTCACGGAACACGTACATCGCCTCCTGGCGGGCGGCGACCAAGGGCCGTTGGCGACTCTTGCCTCGAAGAGCCTCCACGCTGTGGCCGAGAAGCCTGGCAATTTCGTGGAGCAGTTCCTCATCTGTGCGCTGCTTGGGTGCCGAACCGGGGAGGAGGTCCTCGAGGAGCCGTTCCGCCTGGGCAACCGTCATGTCGACCCGATTGAGGCTCGCATAGGCGCTCACGCGGATGAGGGCCCCCTCCAGTTCACGAATGTTGCTCGTGACACGTGACGCGATGTACTCGAGGACGTCGGCAGGAACGACCGTGCCCTCGCGTTCGGCTTTGTTGCGCAAGATCGCAAGTCGGGTTTCGAGGTCTGGAGGCTGCACATCGGTGATCAATCCCCAGCGGAATCGGCCGATCAGCCTGTCTTCGAGGTTGGGTATGGCGTCCGGTACCCGGTCGGAGGAGATGACGATCTGCTTGTTGGCTCCGTGGAGAGAGTTGAACGTGTGGAAGAACTCCTCCTGGAGACCTTCTTTTCCTTCCATGAACTGGATGTCGTCGATCAACAGAACGTCGATGTCGCGGTATCGGCGTTTGAAGTTGGCGATCGAGTTGTTTCGAATGCCATCGACGTACTCGTTGAGGAACGCCTCGGTCGACACGTAGCGAACCTGATAGTGGCTGTAGTTCTGCAGAACGTAATGGCCAATTGCGTGCAAGAGATGGGTTTTCCCCAATCCCGCAGATCCGTAGACGAACAGCGGGTTATACGACCGAGCTGGGGTTTCGGCGACCCGTTGAGCGGCAGCGAGGGCGAAACTGTTGGACGCACCTTTCACGAAGGTTTCGAAGGTGTACCGGGGATTCAGCCCGGCGCGATCTGCGATGCCGTCATTCGATTCTCCCTCGCCGGATGGTCTCGGCTTGAGGGTGGGTGTGATCGGAGCATGCGCAAGCCCGTCGGTCTCGTCGAAAGTCTCGGATTCGGCCGCGGATTCCGGTGCCACCACGTCGACGACGAGATTCTTCGAACTCGCCCCCACTTCGCTCAGGGCGTCGAGCACGATTTGCAGGTACCGGGACATGATCTTGTCGCGGACCGTGCTGCTCGGAACCGCCAGGTGGATGGTGTCGTCGCCGTCAGGGAGTGCGTAGACGTCATTGAATGTCGAGTACCAGACGGCATCGGACACCTGGGCGCGCAGCAGTTGCGAGACCGCTGTCCACATCCCATTCGTGCTTTCCACCGTTGATTCCTCGCTTGTTCACATGTCTTTTCCACAGTTGTGTCCACACGATGTGGACACGTCATGGCAGTTCGACACCAGTTTTCCACCGATACGGTGTCTAAGAATTTCCCGACTCTCAGTCGTGAGCCTCGGGAACGCAGACCATAGCAGGCTGTGGATAAGCCACAGCAAGTCGAGTTGCCGCCCGGAGTTGCCCATTTCACACAAACGCCCGTAACCTGCCCGAGAGCGCTTGTCGGGCGCTGGTCGCTTCGTGTGTCCGAGTCCGTCGAGATGGCTGCAAATGAGCCGTGTCCTGGACTTTCTCGCCCACCGGGGGCGAATCCAGGTTCGAAGGAGTCCGCCGTGAAACGTACCTACCAACCCAACAAGAAGCACCGAGCCACCAAGCACGGGTTCCGCGCTCGCATGTCCACTCGAGCTGGACGGGCAATCCTCAAGTCGCGGCGGCTGAAGGGCCGCAAGCGGCTGTCGGCTTGATCCAACGCCTCCGCGGACGGGAGTCGTTCGCTCGGCTCCGCCGAGAGGGAACACGTGTTCGTTCAGGACCGCTGTGGTGTGTGATGCTCACTGACTCATCGTTGGAATTCGCCCATGTGGGCTTCGCCATTGGCCGGACCTCGGGTCCGGCTGTGGAGCGAAACCGTGTTCGGCGCCGTTTGCGGGAAATCCTTCGCACCGTCGACCTGTCCCCTGGTTTGTACCTGTTCGGGTTGGCAACGCCGGCCCGGGAAACGACCTTCGATTCGCTTCGGCACGGAGCTCAGGGCGTTATGAGCCGTGTGCCGGTCTCTCGCACCCTTTCGGCAGGATCGTGACATGTTCGACCCGACCCACGGCCAGCAGGAGTCGAGCCCCATCCAACGGATGTTGCTGAAAGGCATCGCGTTCTACCAGGCGGGTCGCGAGGGTCGACCGTCCCCGTGCCGTTTCACACCGAGTTGCTCGGAATACTCCCGTGAAGCACTCGAGGTCCATGGTGCCGGCCGGGGTGCCTGGCTCACCGTTCGCAGACTCGTGAGATGCCGCCCGTTCGGGCCGTCCGGATACGACCCGGTTCCCGAACGCCCATCCCCCAGCAACCCATCCCCCAGCAATCCGTCTCCCAGCACCGGAAGGTTCCACTGACATGTTCCAAGCAGCCGCCTGGCTGATCAGCCAGTTCTACAGCCTCACGTCGAACTACGTCTTCGCCATCTCGCTCGTGGCCGTCGTGATCATGATGCTGATCTTCCCCCTGACCTTGAAGAGCACGAAGTCGATGCTCGAGATGCAGCGGATCCAGCCCGAGATGCGCCGCCTTCAGCAGCAGCACAGAGGAGATCGCCAGAAGCTCAACGAAGAGATGATGCGTCTCTATCAGGAGCACAAGGTCAACCCGTTGGCCTCGTGTCTGCCCCTTCTGGCGCAGATGCCGATCTTCATCATCATGTTCCGGGTCCTCAATGGTTTGACCAACCGCGGTCCCGAACGCATGTTCGATCCGGACTACATCTCGAAGTCCAGCGACCTCTACGTGAGTCTCCAGGACAAGACCGAAATGAATTCGTTTGGACTGGATCTTTCACTGTCTCCGGTGGAGGCGATTCAAACCCACGCTGCGTTCGGCATCGTCTATGCCTTGTTGGTCATCGCACTGATGGGCCTGTATCTCGTGCAGCAACGGATGATCGCCAGCCGAACCGTCAGTCCGACCATGTCGGCCACACAGCAGAAGGTCATGCAGTATCTGCCGGTCTTTTTCGGAGTCTTTCAACTCTTCTTCCCGACGGCACTCGTGATCTATTACATGGCGCAGACCATCGTTCGGATCGCCCAGCAGGGATACATCACTCGCCGCTTCTACAAGGGTGAACATTCCCTGGGTCAGCAGGCTCAAGCAGCCAGCGTGAAAGCCCGAGAGATCTCCAAACAGGATGGTGGCGGAGGTGGGTTGTTCGGGCAGATGAAGCAGGACATCGCCCGAGCCAAAGAGCCGAACAAGCCGATTCAGAGCAAGAGGGTGACTCCCCCGAAGGGCGCAAGCACGCCTCCCAAGGGTCGCCCGACGCCTTCGAACAGACCGAAACCGTCGGGACCTTCCCGACACCCCAAGCCGCCCAAGCGCTGATTCGACCCGCATCGCGGAGTCGGCGGCAGCTGGGCGCTCGAGTAGAGAAAGTGCAGGACAACCATGGAATGGGTTGAAACAACAGGTAAGACGCTGGAAGAGGCCAAAGGAATCGCCCTCGATCAGCTCGGAGTGGGCGAAGAAGATGCCGAATTCGAAATCATCGAAGAGCCCCGTCCGGGCTTGTTCGGACTGACTCGCGGTGAGGCCCGGGTGCGGGCACGCGTGCTCCCCCGGAGCCCCCGCGCAAAAGCGGACCGCCGTGACCGCAAGGGCCGGTCCTCCCCCTCGCAAGGCGGGCAGGACAAAGCTCCGAAGTCGGGTGGTTCACCGGAGCGCACCAAGGATCGTTCGGACCAGCCGCGCGAGCGTGCTGAGCGCCCTCGGCACGAGCGCGCCGACGGTCCCCCACCGGATCCGAAGCAGGTCGCGGCCTCAGCCGAGACATTCCTTCAGGGATTGGCGAAAGCACTCGGAGCCGAGGCCTCGACGGAGGTCACCATCGAGGACGAGAACATCGAAGTTCGTTTGAACGGCTCGGATCTCGGTTTGCTGGTCGGTCCGCGAGGAAGCACCTTGCAGGCCGTTCAGGACATCACTCGAGTCGTGAGCCAACGGAGAACAGGTGATCAGCAGACCCGTTTGAGAATCGACATCGGCGGATATCGGGCAAAGCGCCGTGACGCCCTCGGTCGATTCGTGACACAGGTGGCCGATGAAGTGGTGAGCACCGGTACCCCGAGGATCCTCGAGGCGATGACGTCCGCCGATCGCAAGATCGTGCACGACGCACTGAACGGTCGCACCGATATCACGACGCACTCCGAAGGTGATGAGCCGAACCGCAGAGTCGTGATTTCACCGGCTGCGGCTGAATCAGCCTGAATCGCCGAGGACGGCGATGGAAGTCGTTCTGTCGGCCGAATGGAGAAGAAGATTGAGCGATGCGCTGGGTGAAGCCCAGCGCATCGGCATGTTGGGCCAGGAATCCTTGGATTCCGTCATCGATCGCTCTCTCGGTTTCGTGAAGAGTATCCCCGCCAGCACCCTCGACGTCATCGACGTCGGCTCCGGCGGTGGAGACCCGGGTCTCGTGATCGCGGTGTGCTGCCCGGAACTGTCCGTGACCTTGGTGGACAGGAGAGCGAAGAGGACGGACCTTCTCAGTCGCCTTGTCGGCCGCCTCGGATTGGCGGACCGGGTGGAGGTGCTGGAAGCGGACGTGGCGCTTCTCCCCCGGCGATATCCGGGTCGACATTGGGATGTTGTCACGAGCCGCGGGTTCGGATCCCCTGCGTACACAGCCGCCCATACTTCTGTTCTTCTGCGCAACGGGGGCCGCATGCTCGTGAGCGAACCTCCCGCTTCGAACGGAGATCGCTGGCGGACTCCTGAGGTCGAATCACTCGGCATGTTCATCGAGGCCGTGGAGTACGGCGTGGCTCGATTGGTCAAGAAGTCCTGAAGGTTTGATCCGCACGAGGCCGTGACGGCATGGAACGTTCCACGTGGAACGTCGGCTGAGCTTCACCTGACGGAAGCCCCCCCCTTCGGTGTTCCACGTGGAACACCAGCAGCCGACGTTTCGATCGACTGTTCCACGTGGAACGTTCCGAAATCACACTATTGCTTGAAAATCGACTGGAATCACGCAGAGAATTCACCACCGGAGGTCGACAGTGCAGTACACTGACGCTGTCGTTCGGCCGTCAGTGTCTCTTCTCGATACCGACGTGATGCTGAAGAAGATTCCCTCATGACCACACCCACGCCTCATCACCGACCCTTGCCAAGGGTGATTGCCATTGCCAATCAGAAAGGTGGCGTGGGCAAGACGACGACGTCGGTCAACCTCG
>JBDLRO010000145.1:0-5017 GCA_039800025.1 Actinomycetota bacterium
AGCGGGACGATCAATTCGATGGACAAGTTGTAGGTCACGACGACACCTCCCGACGCATCGGGGGCGAACATGTAGGCGCCATCGACCGCGCGCATGATGTCACCCTTGACCATTCGCCACGCCAGGCGATGGGGCGCGGCGCTGTAGTCGTACGCCAACGTGTAATGCGTGCTGCGACCGAGCGCCGAGGTTCGGAACTCCACTTCCGTGGCTCGACCCTGGTCATCGCGTGCGACGACGACCGCAGACTTCACATCCTTCGCCCAATCCGGGTATCTCTCGAAATCCGTCGCAATCGCCCAACACTTGTCCAGGGGCGCGTCGACCGTGAGAGTCATCGAAGCTGTATCTGCCATCCCACATTTCTAGCGCACAGGGACTTCTCCGAGAGGGCATCGAACCCGGACGCCGGTCACTCATCTCGTCGGGTGCGACACCGCACGCGGCGGGAATCGACCGTGAGCACTCGCCCACACGCCGTTGAGACTGAGTCCGAAGACTGGAACGAGAACTCCGAAAGCCAAAGTCGACCCCGGTGTCTGAGAGCCATCGGAAGCGGGCGTGGACGAACGAGCGAGAGCCGTCGCAACTGCGACGATCACCTGGATCCCGAGCAGCGCATTCATGACCCTCGACACCCGCCGGTCGACGTGGGGGCCGACGAGGAAGTACAGCTCGGTCACGGACATCGAATCGTGTCGGCTCCGTTGAACGGCACGCCAGTACCCCCACAGGAAGAACACGACACCCGAGCCGAACAAGGCGAGCGAAACCACGACCCCCTGAGTCTTCGCGACTCCGTCGAAGACGATCGTTGCGATCAGAGCCGAACCAACGAACACGATGGTGCCGATGAGGTTCAGCCTGATGATGGCCGGTCCTTTCACGATTCGACTCCGAGCAGCGAGCCGAGTCGAGCCGAGAGAACGTCGTAGGAGAACTCGTGAACAGCCCTCCAACGAGCAGCCGTGCCCATCGATGCACGCCGATCGGAATCCTCGATCAACGACTCGATGAGGTGCGCAGCCTCGTCGACACTTCGCGGGTTCGGCGCCACCAGGCCCGTGACGCCATTGTCCACTGCTTCGGCCGCTCCTCCACTCGCGCCTGCGATCTGAGGAACGCCGCACGCCGCTGCTTCGAGGAACACGATGCCGAAGCCCTCCTGTTCCAGGCCACCCCAACGATTGCGACACAACATCACCGACAGGTCAGCGCATCCGTACAGGCTCGGAAGATCGTCGTCGGACACTCGACCGAGAAACGTCACCGGTGCGTCATGTGCTCGTGCGATCTTTTCCAAACGGTCGCGATCGCGACCGGATCCCGCGATCGCCAAGCGAAGCTTCGGATGTCGAGAGCGCAAGCGAGCCACTGCCTCGATCGCCGTGTCGAATCCCTTTCGAGGAACGAGTCGGCTCACGGCAACCAGCACGATCTCGTCATCGTCGAATCCGAAACGACGACGAGCATCGGTGCGCTCTCGCGCGCTCAAGGGACGGAAACGTTCGATGTCGACACCGGGTGGCACGATGTGCACATCGAGCGCACATCCTGCAGCGTGTTCTGCTTCGGCAGCGGGATACCCTCCAGCAGCTATCACCCGACGTGCATTGCGCAGGACCCATCCGAGAGCGTGGCGTGATCCAGGAATACGGCCAGGGACGGTGACCTCCGCACCATGAACGATGACGTCGTAGGGCAGCGACAGAGACGGTCCGATCAATCCGAGCGGCACTGCCGGATCGAGGACGATGAAATCTGCACCAAACGAACGTGCCAGAGAATCCACGCGTCGAACCATCCACGGATGAGGAAGAAGGACTGGCTCCTTCGTGCGGTGGATCTCGAATGGCTGACTGCGATCGAACTCCTCGGCCCCGTCGTAGGGAGAGGTCAAGACTGCGAAGGAGTCGCTCGGCAATCGCCGCCACCATTCCCACAACAGTGACTGAATGCCACCGATCTTGGGCGGGAAATCGTTGGTGACGAGAAGGTGCTTCGTCATCGTCCGATCGCTCCGATCTGCTGAGGAACCCGACGCAAGGATCGATCCAGGCAATCACGCTCGTCCTGCACGATGGGATCGAGATCAGCCGAGAGAGATGAGACGATGTGATCGACTCCCGATCGATGAGCAGTCCAGAGGGTCTGAGCCCGAAGGAATGGATTGCTCGACTGCGCACACGTTTCCAAGACGGCAACCGCACGAGGACTCAGTGGAATCGGTGCCACGTTTCCCAGGATAATGAGGGCGTTGCGTCGGACCCAGATCGGGTCGCGCTCGGGTACGTACCAACGTCCGAAACGTTCCATCAGTTCTCCATCACTCGCTTCGAGAAGATCGAGAAGATCGACCAGCGCCCCATCGCTTCGTCCGTCGATACCGACTCCTTCCCCGCCGATACGGGCACCATGACGGGGACCGAGTCGCACGGTGATCGGACACGAATCCTGGCAGTCGTCACACCCGTAGATGCGATCACCCAGATCGACTCGGAACTCTCGCGGGAAACTGCCAGGCTTTTGCAGAAGCCACGCGAGACACTTGCGCGCGTCGATGACCCCCTCGGCAACGATGGCGCCAGTCGGACAGGCGTCGATACATCGGCGGCATTGACCGCATCCATCAGCCACCGCGCTCGAATTCGTCGGCAACTCCGCATTCGTCAGGACAGAACCGAGAACGAACCAACTTCCTGCTCCCGGCAGGAGAAGGTTGGCGTTCTTGCCGTACCAGCCGATGCCCGCTCGATACGCGACTTCACGATCGACGAGATTGTTCTCGTCCGCGATGACTCGCGCGTTGAACCCCCTGTTGCGGAGAACATCGGCGACGTCTTCGAGACCTGAACGAAGTTCCGAATAGTGGTCGTGTTGCGCGTATTTCGCGACACGAGCGAACGTCGCGTGACCAGCATCGACGACCTGGCTCGGCTCGGATCGATTCGCGACGTGCTCCGAAGAATTCGCGACGAAATAGCTGCGGGCGCCGACCACGATGGAGCGCACATCCGTCATCGTGGCCGACGGATCGGTGGAGCGCTCCGGATTGCGAAAGGTGAATTGCATCGTGTCCGACAGACCAGCAGATTTACGGCGGTGGAGTTCGGCGCGCGTCCGCTCGAGAATCGATGCATCGCAGACCCCGATTCGGTCGAGACCTGATGCAGCGGCGACCTCACGAAGCTCTTCGACGAGGGCGACGCCGTCGTATCGCTCGGCAGCGCTCACCGCGTCTGCCTCAGCCAGAGGCACTGTGACGGAGCGATGGGACGAGACCCGCCTCCGCCAGCAATTTCACCGCACGCAATTCGGCCAAGTCGAAGACCACGGCTGTCTGCGGAGACCGGTCCGAACGGACCGGATCGCACAGGTAGGTCACGACGCAGTCTCGGCAGTGGTCCGACTCGAACATGGAGCAATCTGCGCAGTCGATGATTGTTGTGGTCGGTGATGTCGTCATGGGTGAACCATGCCCAAGGGGTGTGGCACGGTTTCGACCCGTCAGACTCCGTCACACTCCGACTTCTCGTAGGACTTGGTCGAAGACGGAATCTTGATGGTGTCGCCGGGCATGATGCGAACGTTCATGTCCGGCCATCCGTTGATTCGCAAAAGAGCAGACAGTTCGACCCCGCACTTGTCGGCAATGATCGTGAGCCCGTCGCCGAGCTTCACTTCATAGTTTCCTCGGGCCGGCTCAGGAGGTGGGACGGTCGTTTCGGTCGGAATCGGAAGACCGGGAAGGGTCGTCGTTTGGGATGGCGACGGCGGGATCAGAATCGTTTCACCGATCAACAACTGGCGATTGACTCCCTCGGCCCAGTTGTTGTAACTCGCCAACTCATCGGGTCGCACCCCGTTCTGGGCGGCAATGCCGTACACGGAGTCACCCTGCTTGATCGTGTACGCAATGGGTGGAGGAGCCGTATTGGCCGGGTCCAGTGGAGCCAATGAAGACGGCGGGGTCGTGGCATAGTTCGTGGACGACAACGGCCGCAACGTCGACACCGTGGCTCCTGGGTCCGCCCCGCATGCCCCGAGTACCGCAACACTTGCGACCAAGCCGGTCGCGTACGCGCGCCGACTCGACACGGCACGAAGGAAGACTGATCGCAACACGCCCGACAATCTAGATCGCCGCGTCACCTCAGTTCCTTCAGAGCTCGGAACAAGTTCCCGCACCAGGCGAATTTCACACGAGAGCCCGGAATCGAGCTCCGATGGGGCCTCTGGATTCACACGAGTGGCCGTGCAGATGCGGCAATCGGCACTGGCAACGTGGTCTCGCCCATCAAGAACTCGTCGACGCTGGCGGCACAAGCCCGCCCTTCTGCGATCGCCCACACGATCAGACTCTGGCCTCGACCCATGTCCCCCGCTACGAACACTCCTGGAACGCTGCTCCGGTAGGCATCATCTCGAGCAATGTTGCCTCGCTCGTCCAGATCGACACCGAGTTGGTCGATCCACGAACCCTTTTCCGGTCCGACGAATCCGAGAGCCAGAAAGACGAAGTCGGCGGGAATCTCGCGCTCGGTTCCTGAGACCTCGGCAAAGGCACCATCACGGCGCTCGACATCATGGATCACGAGAGCCTTCACTCGACCGTCTTCGCCTCCGACGAATTTCTTGGTGTTCACGCTGAAGAGGCGCTCGCCACCTTCTTCGTGCGCGGAAGTGACTTTGTACACCATTGCGTACTGTGGCCACGGATTGTCTGCTCGGCGTTCGTGCGGCAGGGTCGGCATGATTTCGAGCTGAGTGACAGACGCTGCGCCCTGCCGATGTGCCGTTCCGAGGCAGTCCGCGCCTGTGTCACCTCCGCCGATGATCACGACATGAGCCCCCGCAACATCGATCGGTGACGATGCCATGTCACCTTCTTGGACGCGATTCGACAGCGGCAGATACTCCATCGCCTGATGGATGCCCGCCAGTTCACGACCAGGTATCGACAGGTCGCGCCAAGCCGTCGCTCCAGCAGCAAGAACGATCGCGTCGTACGACGCGC
>JBDLRO010000146.1:0-9469 GCA_039800025.1 Actinomycetota bacterium
CGATCGGGCTGAAGTTGGGGCTCTCCTACGAGGCGAACACGTCTGTTGCCTTCACGGCAGCAGGGAACAACTTCGAGTTGGCCATTGCCGTGGCGATCGGCGTCTTCGGAGTGTCGAGCGGGCAGGCGTTGGCAGGTGTCGTCGGTCCGCTCATCGAAGTCCCAGTTCTCGTCGGCCTCGTCTATGTGTCGTTGGCTGCACGCCGGCGGTACTACGCCAGATCACCCGGGTGATTTCTCAGCACCTGGAACGGCCGTTTGCGCCGTGTCGAACTGAGAGAGGTTGGACTCTCATTCACTAGAAGTTCATCCAACCTTTGCCTCGAAGAGAGATGATCGAAACTCCCTGGTTTTCTTGCGCGTTTACCGTGCGGTTCGTCTCATCGACCAGTGAAAGGCAAACATGAAAAAGTCAAAGATGATCGCAGCAGGTCTGATCGTTTCAGGTCTCATCTTGAGCAGTTGTGGCAGCGACGATGGGTCGACCAGCTCATCGGAAGCACCCGCAACCGGAGTCACAGAAGCTCCTACGAGCGAAGAGGGCGGCGCCCTCGATGCGCTCTACCAGGAGTGTCTGGACAACGGTGCGCAAGTCAACCTCATCGCACTTCCCGACGAATGGGCGAACTACAAGGGAATTCTTCAGAGCTTCCGAGACAAGTACCCGGGTGTGAAGAATCCTGTCGCGAATCCTGACGCGTCGTCAGCGGATGAAATGGAAGCCGTCGAAACGTTGGCAGGTCAGGACGACATGCCGGACAACGTCGACGTCAGTCCGGCAATCGCCCAGGAGATGGTCGCTCGCGGACTGTTCGAGCCCTACGTGCTCACCACCGACGACGAGATTCCTGCTGGTCTGAAGGACTCAGAGAATCATTGGGCAGCTGCGTACTACGGAATCATGGCCATCACGACGAATACCACGATCGTCGCCAATGCTCCAAAGACGTTCGCCGATCTCAAGAAGTCCGAATATCGCGGACTCGTCAACTTGAACGGCGACCCTCGTGAATCCGGATCGGCATTCGCGGGAGTCATGGCAGCCGCAATCGCCAATGGCGGAAGCGCAGATGACATCATGCCGGGCATCCAGTTCTTCGCTGACCTCAAGGCATCCGGAAATCTGGGTGGCACCGACGTCACCAAGGAGACGGTGCTCTCAGGTGAAACCCCGATCGCAATCGACTGGAGCTACAACGTTCCCGGTCTGCGTTCCCAGTTGGAAGAAGCGGGTCTCACTGTCGAAGTCAACTTCCCGAGCGACGGTATCTACGGAGGCTTCTACGGCCAGGGTGTCGTCAAGGATTCGCCTCACCAGGCATGTTCGAAGCTCTGGTTCGAGCACATCTTCAGCGATGAGGGTGCACTCGGCTACCTCGAAGGCGGCGCGGTTCCGGCTCGTATCGTGTCGTTGACCGAGCGCGGCCTCGTCACGGAGGAGTCGAAGGTGAATCTTCCGCCGGATGAGCTCCTCGATCAGGTCGCATTCCTGACCCCGGATCAGATCGCCAAGGCCAAGGAAGTTCTGGCGGCGAACTGGGGCCCAATGGTGGCAGACGCCTGATACCAAACGTGCTTGCCGAGTCCTCCCTCTCCGCGGGCATCCCTGGGGGTCACGCCGATGGCGTGGCCCCCAGCTCTCGCGTTCGAAGTCGGGTCGTTCATCCATTGCTCGGCCTTCTTCCATTCCTCTTGTTCTTGACGTTGTTCCTTCTCGTCCCGGCAATCAGCGTCTTCTACAACGCCCTGCAGACGACTCGCGGGTGGTCGCTCACGGCAATGGGGGAGGCAATGACCGGCCAGAACCTGGAGGCTTTTCGCTTCTCGGTCACGTTCTCTGCTGGCGCTGCTCTGGTCGGAGTCGTCTTCGGCGTTCTTCTCGCATATGCGGCTGCTACGACTCGACGTCCCGCATGGCTGCGAGGGCTCGTGTCCTCGTTCAGCGGAGTCGCGGCGAACATGGGAGGACTGCCACTTGCGTTCGCTTTTCTGAGTCTTCTCGGTCGTCAAGGTGTCGTGACAAAGATTCTTGGCGCCATGGGTTGGGACATCTACTCGGGTGATTTCACCTTGGGAAGTGTCAACGGTTTGATCATCGTGTATTCGTATTTCAACATTCCGCTGATGGTGCTGGTGACACTTCCGGCAATCGATGGATTGCGTCCCTCTTGGCGTGAAGCGTGCTCCAACCTCGGCGGAACGACGTGGACCTATTGGACGAGGATCGGCATTCCGGTTCTTCTGCCCGCCATCCTGGGAGGGTTCCTACTGCTCTTCGCAAATTCGTTCAGCGCGTACGCAACCGCTGCGATTCTCACGGACAACTCGAAGATCGTGCCGCTGCGAATCGGATTCTTCCTCGGTGGAGACGTTCGTATCGGAGAGAGTGCAGTCGGCTACGCCCTCGCAGCTTGGATGATCCTGATCATGGGATTCGCAATGAGTTTGTATTGGGTCGCTCGACGTCGCTCGGAGCGGTGGCAATCGTGACCACTCGACTCCGTGCCATTTTCGCGATCTTCGGGCGACGGTTCGTTCCAACCGCAGTCCTCGTGCTTTCAGGACTCTTCTTCGTGGCGCCGTTGATCACCCTCGCCCGTTTCTCGCTGCAAAACGTGCCGACAATCCTGCTCGGATGGTCGACACTGTTCGACAAGTGGTCGTTGGCAGGTCTGACCAAAGCGTTCAGCGATCCGAATTTCTGGCCGGCCCTCGCACTCACTCTTCGCCTGACAGCGGGCACGGTCTTCTTGACCATGGCAGTGGTCGTTCCCACTGCGATATGGGTTCATCTGCGCTTGCCGCGACTGCGAAGCATGATCGAGTTCCTGACGGTTCTTCCGTACATGATCCCCGCGATCGCTCTCGTTGCCGGGATCGTCGTGGTGAAACCACATGCGCGTTGGTTTCTCAATTCGGATCTGTCTCTGATCCCGTTCTACGCGGTCCTTGCACTCCCGTTCACGTATCGCTCGATCGATGCTGGGCTTCGGGCCATTCCGCTGAGCACCCTCGTCGATGCGTCCCGAAGTCTTGGGGGAGGACCGATTCGAACGATCACAGGGGTTCTGATTCCCAATCTTCGATCTGCTCTGATTTCGGCATCGTTTCTGACTGCCGCTGTTGTCATTGGCGAGTTCACGATTGCGAACACCCTTCTCAAAGAGACCCTGCCACGATTCCAAGCGACATACGTCGGTCGTGAACCGCAGGGTGGCTACGGGCTGAATCTTCTTGCAATCTTGGTGACCGTTGCTCTCTTCGTCCTTCTGAATCGACTGACGCGCCGGAGAACGACCCCTCGGCGTCCGTACCTGACGCGTGAAAGTTCAGCCGAGGAAACACAGCGGGCGACGACATTGATTGGAGAGGGACTGTGACAACGCTTCGATTCGAGGAAATACGAAAGGAATTCGGTCCGACAGTTGCGCTCGATGGTTTCTCGCTCGAGGTGCGAGAAGGGGAATTGATTTCTCTTCTTGGACCATCCGGATGTGGAAAAACCACGGCTTTGAGAGTTGCAGCAGGCTTCGAGACGGGGGAGCGAGGGTCGGTTCATCTATCCGGTAATGAGATCACACGTGTTCCCGCACATAAGCGAAACATGGGCATGGTCTTTCAGAGTTACAGCTTGTTCCCGAATCTCAGTGTCGCCCAGAACGTCGAATTCGGCTTGCGAACCCGCAAACTCCGGTCGGAGGAACGCCGTCTCAGGACAATGCGAGTTCTGGATCTCGTTCAACTCGCTTCTCTCGCCGATCGCTATCCGCACCAGTTGTCGGGAGGGCAACAACAACGCGTCGCACTTGCGCGAGCACTCGCCATCGAGCCAGATGTATTGCTGCTCGATGAGCCTCTGTCCGCACTCGATGCCAAAGTGCGCACGACGCTGAGGGACGAAATTCGTCGAATCCAGACCGAGATCGGAATCACGACTCTCTTCGTCACCCATGATCAAGAAGAAGCTCTGACCATTTCCGATCGCATTGCAGTGATGTCAGAAGGTCGAATCGAACAACTCGGCACTCCAATGGAGATCTATCGGCAGCCGTCGACGGGCTTCGTGGCCCGGTTCATTGGTTCGCTGAATGAATTTCCTGCGATCTCCGGAGGTCCAGGAAAGATCGAGGTAGCCGGACGGGAGTACGCAATCGACCACGAGCACCCCATCGGAACGTCTCTGAGCCTTCTTGTTCGTCCCGAGGACACTCGACTCGAGGCCGCAGGCCTTGCGGGAACTGTCGTCAATTCGCACTTTCAGGGTGCCACGATGCGAATTGTCATCAGAGTGGACAAGATCGACTCTCTCGTGGAGGTGCACGGGGTCGGCGATGATCTCACGAGTCTTCAGCCAGGAGCGCGAACTGCAGTCGGCTTCGATCGAAGCCGCGCTGTTTGCGAGGTTCGATCCAGCTGACAGTGAGTGTCGACTCGAGTTGTACGGACATCCTCGTCATCATCCGAAACTTCACCTCGAGACAAGAACAACGAGGCGATGCCTCCGAAGACGCTGAGAAATCCACACACCGCGATGATGAGTCGTCGATCCATGCCGGGTGACGAAACGAGCCCGATCAGAATTCCGACGAGGAAGAGAAGGTTGTGGTTGATGTCGTACAAGGCGAATTCACGACCCCCGGCTCCCGATAGCGAATTCGACTGAATCGTTGCATCTGCGCACAGACGCAGATTCTGGAAAAGGAATGAGCAAACGCCGAACCCGACGAAGTGCATCACCGGCCTGGTGTGTACAGCCGTGATCACCAGGATGCAGGCCGTGCCGAGGTAGATGAGGATCACTGCCGTTTTCCTGTTGAAGACTTCGTTGACCCATTCGGCAGTATTCGTTCCGATGAAAGTGCCGAGGCCCGATGCCGCCATGATCGTGGCGAACACCGACGGCGAATGACCGCTGGCTGAACTTCCTATCGACACCATGCACGCGAGAACGACTCCGAGAAGCAGGCGAAGAGCGCCCGTGGTCACCATCGCATAGCGCAGCTTCGGTGCCGTCAGGTGATCGAAGAACTCTCGCCAGCCGGCCATCGAGTGCTCTCGCCCTCCTCCTGTCGATGCGGTCACGCGTCGAACGACGAGAGCCGACAGAGCGTGTCCCAATGCCACCAGAACGAAGCCGATCGATCCAATCGACCACAGCAGTCCTGCCCCGAGGATTCCCCCGATGACTCCGGCGATCGTACCCATGGTGAGGCTGGTCGAATCTGCCGCAACGAGTTCATGACGACGAACGAGATGCCGGATAGAGGCATATCTGGCCGTGTAGAGAATTTTGGCGACGCAGAGTGCGACCGCCCAGGTCACGAATAGCAGTGCATCGAGTCCGAGGAGTGAGCCGATCAGCAACGCAAGTGCGAGTGCCACTCGAAGGAGTTGTCCATTGAAGAGGATCGAGCGTCGTGAGAAGCGATCGGCTACGAAGCCGCTCAATGGTCCGGCAATGACCAATGGCACGGCTGATGTCGAGATCATCGCCGCGAGTTGTGCAGTAGCGGGACCGTCGGTCGAAAGAAAGAGCACGATTCCCGCGAGTATGACCGTTCCTGCAGCGTCGCTGACCTGCGATACGAATTGAGCGATGATCAGTCGTCGAAAATCGGCATATCGAAGCAATGTCGACCGTCGGACGCGCAGCGCATTGTCCGATCGGGTGAAGGACGGGTGGGGGCCTCTCGACACCTCCCCACTCTTCCAATTCGACATGTCCTTCGAACGAGAATGAGATGAACGTTGATTGAACTTTCTGGATCGGCCATTGCTGTTGCGGTCGATGTCTTCGGAGTGTCGAGTGGACAAGCCTTGGCCGGAGTTGTCAGTCCACTCATCGAAGTCACGGTACTCGTGGGGCTCGTGTATGTGTCGTTGGCTGCACGCCGGCGGTTCTGCATCAGATAAAGCGGGCGATCTGCCCCAGTACAGGCTCCGTCGCCGTGTGACCGTTCACTTGCTCTTCGACCTGGACGACCGCTTCTTCTCACGTGCCAGCATCTCTTGGTGGACGTAGCCGAGTGATTTGCGGGCAAGGTAAGCCTGGAAGCTCGGGCTGCGATAGCCGGTCTGCTCTGGCGGCAGGGGCGTGACTTTGGGTTTGCGCTGCCACCAGCGCTTCTTGGGACGAGATGCAACTACCTTCGCGTCGGCTCGCGCCACGGCGTCTGCGAAGAACGCGGACTCTTCTTGAAGTTGGGCATCGGACATGTCGGCCAAACGTTCGGCGGTGGTCTTCGCGGAATTCGCTGCGATCGATGCCTCAGCCGCCAGCCGCCACTTGATTCGATTCGGATGTTGGATCATTTCGGTGCCCTTTCCCCGTGCCGGCCGTATGTTCCGACTCGTGTTCTTGTCTTGTATCACCAGCATGACGGGCAGTTGTCAGAGCGCCGTGTGGCATCACAGCGACGCCTCGAAGTCGATGGGGCATGGAACCCGCACACGACGTCGACGCTGCAAGTGCCCCCAGACGTCAGGTCATTCGCTGGGTGCAACAGTGTTCTCCTGGCGTTCAACGCGTGCAGATCAAGGTCGAGACCCCCGGAACTGCCAGGACAATTCGGTTTCTCGAGTCTGCCTAACTCAGGACATTGGGGGGAATGACCGAGCGATCACACAATCGTCGCAGACTCGACCGGTCTAGAGGGTGTCGGGCAGAGCAGCGGGGAGAACGGGCAGCCTGTAGTCGAACTGGATCGGCGTCCCAGATTCGGGCTCGTCAGTTGGTGGATCATCACCACACGTGAAGTCAATGGTGTATGTGAAAGGGCCGGATCCCAATTGAGCGGGCATGGTCAAGCGCAATAGGAGGTAATCCGTAGTACCCAATTCATCCAGACCGTAAAACAACTGCAGTACGCCAACCGAGGCACCTGTCGACTCGGTTACATCCGTGGTGCAGGTGGTTTTTGGATTGAATCTGGAAACATTCGGGGTGAAGTAACCACCCCGATAACCGTCACAAGACGTATCTAACGGTGCAAACGTCGCGTACCAGTTGTACATGGTTTCGCTCTGAACGTTGTGGGTGACGACGAGAGAGAAGTTGGTCTCGTTCCTCGAGATATCCGTCCAAGCTGATTCGTTGATCCCCTGCACGCTGGTGTATGCGACATGTGTCGTTCCTGTTGGACCTTGAAGGCAACTCGAGTAATCAGCGCCATTCTGGGCCGGATCTGGCCATCCCGCCGCGCTTGCTGGTGCGGGGGTGAGTATCGACGTCGCAGCGAGGGCGATGACGGCGGTTGGTCGGTGTAAGCGACGCATGAGTTAGATCTAAATAGCAATTTTAGGTAAATCAAATTGGTTTGCGTCTTTGGTGTCAGTCGTCTGGCATCCCCGCGTCCGAATTTGAGCGGGTGACGGGAGCCGTCGCTTCGCTCCTCCCGATTCCCGACGTAAACCCAGATCGCAGAAATGACAAGGACCCCTCGTTGCCTCGGGGCCCTTGCACTTCTGCGAGCGGGTGACGGGGCACCGACGAAATGCCTGCGGCATGTTCGTCTCCCGATGTCCCGTACCCACAACGCAGCCGAGCCGCCCCCGAAGGGACGGCTCGCATGCGTGAGCGGGTGACGGGAATCGAACCCGCGTTCTCAGCTTGGGAAGCTGATGTTCTGCCTCTGAACTACACCCGCAGAACTCGTTGCCGAGGCTAGCGGTGGTCGGCGCAGCCTGTCATCTGCGACCCAGACCTCGACCAACTACGGTGAGAGCCGTGATTCTCTCGGATCGAAGTCTGCGCGAGGCCCTCGCTGCCGGTCGGATTCTCATCGACCCGATGGACGACAAGCTCATCCAACCCTCCTCTATCGACGTTCGTCTCTCGAATCTGTTCCGGGTCTTTCGTAACCACACGGCTGGCATCATCGACGTGAAGGTCGACCAGACCGACCTCACCGAACTCGTCGAGGTTCCCGCGGACGGTGTGTTCATGCTCCACCCGGGCGAGTTCGTTCTGGGCTCGACGCTCGAACGCATCGGCGTCCCGACTGACCTCGTCGCACGAATCGAAGGCAAGAGCTCCCTGGGCCGCCTGGGGCTCCTCATCCACTCGACTGCCGGTTTCATCGACGCTGGCTTCGATGGGCATGTCACGCTCGAGTTGGCCAACGTCGCCAGCCTTCCGATCACGCTCTATCCGGGTATGAAAATCGGCCAGGTCAGCTTCATGCAGATGACGACGCCTGCCGATCAGCCGTATGGGCAGGGCGCGCGAGGGTCGAAATACCATGGTCAGCGAGGACCAACGCCCAGTCGCTATTTCGAGAATTTCCGCACAGACTGACCCAGTCTTCGATCGACATTCCGAATCATCGGGAACCCGAAGGCGGAAACGGACGTCTGAAGGTTATGAAACGGACACCTCATCCATCCCGGACGGTCACATTCACCAGGCGGTTGCGCAGTGCAGCTGTACCAGCCATCGCTGCGGCATTGGTCATGTCGAGTTGCAGCGGCGGAGATGGCGACACGAGTTTTGCTGGAGGCGGCGACACTCAGGATTCCGCTGAGAGCAGTTTCGAGGATTTTGCCTCGTGTGACGCGTTCATCTCGTGGACGAAAGCGGAGATGCGCAAGCGTGTCGGCCCCTATGGCCTCGATGCGTATCCGTGGATGTATGCCCGAAGTGCGTCGGAAGGTCTGAGCGAAGCGCCAATGCCCGACATTGCATCGGATGCTGGCGGCGTCATGCCTGATACGTCCGTGACGAACACCCAGGAGATCGACGTCGACGAGGGTGACATCGTCGAGACCGACGGTCGATTCGTCTACAGCATCGTCGACAATCGTCTGCGCAGTGTCGATCTCGATTCCGCGACTCTGCTCGACGAGATCGATCTGCCCACAGGTGACTCGCAGATGATTCTCTCGGGTGGTCGTCTGATCGTCGTCACCAGCCAATGGGACGCCACCGCTGACACTGTTGTCACCGTGTACAGCGTCGCTGGCGGCAAGCTCTCGTTCGAGAGCCGTACTCACCTCGAGGGTCAACAGGTGTCCGTTCGCTCTGTCGAAGGCAATGTGTACGTTGCGATCCGCAGCGGCATCGTCGAGCGTCTCGATTTCGTGACACCGCGTGACGGAACGGAGGATCAGCTGAAGGCCGCGGAGAAGCGCAATCGCAAGGTGATCGATGAATTGACAGCCGATCAAATCCTTCCTCGCATGTTCGACGAGAGCGAGATCGGCGGCCGGGGCGAGATCTCGCCCGCACTCGATTGCTCGGTTGTCGGTCATCCGAACGTCTTCAGCGGCTGGGGCATCACATGGGTGGCACGAATCCCCACAGCTGACGCACCAACCATCTCAGGAGATGTGGGCATCCTCGCCGACTCCCAGAACGCCTACACATCGTCGTCATCGCTCTACGTCGCAACGACTCGATGGGACGACACGACGAATGACGAACTGCTGCCGATGAAGCCCGAACCCGTGCACACGGATCTTCATGCCTTTGC
>JBDLRO010000147.1:0-3660 GCA_039800025.1 Actinomycetota bacterium
TTCGCGAGAGCGAAGACGCGGCGTCTGCCAAGGCCGACTTGATGAAGAAGCCGTACGAGTTCACCGAAGTACAGGCGATCGACATCCTCGACATGCAATTGCGTCAATTGACGCGGCTGTCCCGAATCGACCTCGAAGCCGAGATCTCGGATCTGGCCACCAAGATCGCTGATCTGCAGTCGATCCTGGCGAGCGACAAGAAGCTGCGCGGAGTCATCGCGGACGAGATGAACGCGATCAAAGAACAATTCGCGACCCCGCGCGTGTGCCCGATCACCCTCGATGCCGGTGAGATGCGGGTCGAGGATCTCGTCGACGACACAGAACTCGTCGTCGTCATGACCGCTGCCCAGTACATCAAGACCGTCGCAGCCTCGAGTTTCAAGAGACAGGCACGCGGCGGCAAGGGAGTCACCGGAGCGAAGCTGAAGAGCGACGACATCGTCAAACATGTCGTGTTCACGACCGCTCACGCGTACTTGCTGTTCTTTTCCAATCGCGGGCGCGTCTATCGAATTCGCGCGCACGAGCTTCCAGAACGCGAACGTTCCGCCAAGGGAGTCCCGATCGTCAACCTGCTGCCGCTTCTCAACGGCGAGAAGATCGAAGCGATCGTCGACGCCCGTGACTTCACTGCGAACAAACACCTGGTGTTCGCCACCAAGACGGGATTCGTCAAGAAGACGCCGTTCAAGGAGTACGACAACAGCCGTCGCGACGGCTTGATCGCGATCAACCTGAAGAAGGGCGATGAACTCGTCGGCGTGATCGAGACGAACGGCAAGAACGACATCTTCATGGTGAGCCGCAGCGGCATGACGATCCGTTTCTCCGAGAAGTCGGTGCGGCCCATGGGTCGAGCAGCTGCAGGAGTCCGCGGAATGAAATTGCGAGCAGGCGATGAAGTCGTCAGCGTCGACGTCGCGCGCAATGATGCATCGATCCTGATGATCACCGAAGCTGGTTACGGAAAGCGCACCCGAGTCGACAGTTTCCGAGCTCAGGCTCGTGGCGGACTCGGCGTGCGCGGCATTCAGATCAAGGAGAAGAAGGGCTACGTCGTGTCGGCGTTCATGGCTGCATCCGACGACGAGATCGTGGCCGTGACGTCGGGCGGTTCGACGATCCGAACTTCCGTGAGCAGCATCTCGTCACAGGGTCGTACCGCAACGGGCGTGCGTGTGATGACGGTCGAGGCTGGACAGACGGTTTCATCCGTCGCCTTGATTCTCGCCGCCGACGAGTGACGCCTCGCGGAGATCGTGGTTCGATCACGATCGTCATGATGGCTGTTCTGGCCATCGGCGGATCGTTCGCGATACGTCTGAGCGATCTCGGACACTCTCGCGTCGGGTCTGCTCGAGCCCAGTCCGTTGCCGATGCAACGGCTCTTTCCGGAGTCGTCGGATCACGTGCAGAGTCCGAACGCATTGCAGTCGAGAACGGGGCAGTCCTGGTGCGGTACGAGGAGAGCGACTCGACACCAACTGCCGGATCGACCGTTCATGTGACGATCGAACTCGACGGTCGACGAGCGGACGCTTGGGCCAGTGACGACGGCTGAAACAGCGAACGCCACCCGTCGCAGGGCGGAGTGTTCTACGCTGAACACGTGGCCTCGAAAGACGATCCGCTGTACATCGTCCCGGCGGTCGTGCCCGAAGATCCGCCGGTGAAGGAACCTGTGTCCGCAGCAGCACCTGTCAGCCCACCCCCGACGCCAGGAACCGTGACTGCGAACGTGGTGCGCGTCGACGACAAGGATCCCAAATCAGCCACTGCCTCGACGCGCACGGTGCGATTCGAGCGGATGAACGTGCGCCGTCGCACTCGGGTGATCCGTCACATCGACCCGTGGAGCGTATTCCGAGTGGCGCTCGCTGCTCACCTGGTCCTGTATTTCGTTCTACTTCTCGCGGGGGTTCTGCTCTGGAATGTCGCGAATGCGACCGGCACGGTCGACAACGTCGAGAGATTCATGGAGAGTTTCGGCTGGGAGACATTCGAGTTCAAAGGTGGAGAGCTGTTCCATCAGGCGTGGATCCTCGGTCTGTTCGCAGTGGTCGGGTTCACTGGTCTTGCAGTTCTGACTGCCACGACGTTCAATCTCATCACGGACCTCGTTGGCGGAATTCGGGTCACAGTGATCGAAAACCGGCCACAACCTCGCCCGGAACCGAGTTCGTCACAGAAGTCCTCCAGCGCGAAGCCGTCGAAGACGAAGATTCCGACAAAACCTTCACTCTGATCCTGGTTCACGGTTGAGTCCTGGCGTGACCGACCGATAGGGTTCTCCGACGCCGGGGCTATAGCTCAGTCGGTTAGAGCGCATCCCTGATAAGGATGAGGTCACAAGTTCGATTCTTGTTAGCCCCACGGTGAAGATGCTGAGACGAGCCTTTGGAGCGCTCATCGTCGCGGTCATCGTGGCCGGCGGCTTGCGCCTGCGCGGAACCGGGGGCGTGCCGCCCCAGCGCGGAGGTTGGCGCGAACTGACTCGGCCCCCATCGTGACTGACGAAGCTCTGTCCGTTGCCGTCATCGGGGCGGGAGTCGTCGGTGGTCGAGTGGCGAGGCAACTGGCGAACGACGGTCGCAACGTCCTGGTTTTCGACCGCCGGAGCAATGTTCGCCGATCGCTGGCTGCGCATCCTGGCGTCACCGAGATCGTCGACCTTTCCGATCTCGATCCGCTGACGACACCTGTCGTCGTTGTCGCAACGACGGCCGACCAGGCCGATCTCGTCGCTGCATTCATCGATCACGGTCATCATGTCGTTTCGACCTCGGATGACGTCGACGACGTGCGGCGACTTCGCCACTTCGGACCGCGAGCCGAAACTCGCTGTGTTTCGGTCGTGATCGGTGCCGCCGCATGTCCGGGACTCACCGGCTTGTTGGCGCGTGAACTGTCGTTGCGCGTGGACGTTCTCGACGAGATTCACGTGGCTTTCCACGGAACAGGCGGACCCGAATGCGCCCGCCAACACCATCGGGCGCTCGCTGGAAGTGCTCTCGGTTGGCACGACGGCGAGTGGCTGAACAGACAAGGTGGCAGTGGGAGAGATTTGCTGTGGTTTCCCGAACCGATCGGCGGCAAGGACTGCTATCGGGCAGCTCTCGTCGACCCGATCCTGTTGCACGACGTCTTTCCAGAGGTTTCGCGCATCAGTGCACGCATGTCCGCGAACAGACGAGATCGCCTCACCGCACGGCTGCCGATGCTGTCACCTCCGCATCCGGAAGGCGGACTCGGTGCAGTTCGGGTGGAAATCCGCGGCTCGAAGCGAGGCGAGCGCGTCAACGAGGTGGCCGGGGTGACCGAACGAACGGGCATGATCGCAGCAGCTGTCGCTGCGGCGACGGCGGAGGCGATCCTTCGAAGAATCGCAGAGGGAACCGCGCCAGTCGGACGCATCCTCCTCGGAGACGACGTACTCGAGAACGCGTCGCTCGTCGACGATGTCATTCGACGCGGAATTCCCGTGTTCGAGTATGTCGGGGCCGAGTCCTGAGGAGCTGATCGACGATGACGAGTCGATCTTCGAACGCCATCCACGAAATCGCGGTGCAGCGGCTCCACAAGATCAATCAGCGATATTCATCGCGCCGGCGACGACTGGTCGATGCCCTCGTCCAATCGGCGCACCCGATGACGGCG
>JBDLRO010000148.1:0-3810 GCA_039800025.1 Actinomycetota bacterium
TCGTGATGTTTCGTTGGATCGAAGGAATCTCCCCCGAACAGGTTCGACACGTCTCCGAGCGTCTGGGCACGTTGCCGGCTGCGATCCCCGAAATCAGCCGATATCAGCACGGACCTGATTCTGGCATCAATCCGGGCAATGCCGACTATGTCGTTGTCGCAGACTTCACGAGCGTCGAGAACTACCTCGCGTACCGCGATCATCCTGTCCATCAACACATCATCACGGACGTGCTCGCGCCGCTGATCGCCTCACGCACAGCCGTCCAGTACCAGCTCGACTGACGACGGCTGTGCTCGCGGCCACCCTCCTCGCGCTCGGTGCAGCGGTGCTACACGCAGGCTGGAACCTCGTCGTCAAGCAATCGGGAGACCGGTGGCTGTCACTGTGGGGTTTGTTCGCAGCGGGTGGAATCATCGGGCTGCCGTACTCGGTCATTGCGACCGCCATGGGCGATCTCGATCTCACGGCCTGGTCCTGGGCGACTGCGAGCGGCATCGTTCATGCGATCTACATCGGTCGGCTGGCTCGCACGTACGAGATCGCCGACTTCAGCCTCACCTACCCGATCGCGCGTGGCGGAGGCGCCGTCGTTGCTGCGATCGGCGGAGTGGTTCTTCTCGATGACTCACTGTCGATTGCCGCCGTCATCGGCATCATGACCGTCTTCGGAGGCCTGGTGCTGATTTCCGGCCAGGTTTCCTGGTCGCATGTCTGGCCTGCACTCATCGTTGCGTTCCTGATCGGCGTCTACACGGTGATCGACAGCCAAGGTTCTCGGACGACGACGGGCAGTGCGTACGCAATGTCGATCTTCGTCACGGGCGGCATGTGCACGACTCTGCAAGGACTCTGGCGCCGACGGTGGCACGACATGTTCACGAGTGTTCCGAGGCTGTGGCGCCAGTACGCGCTCACCGGCGCAGCATCACTCGTGACGTACTGGATGGTGCTCTTGGCGGTGCGCCATGCTCCCGTTGGCTATGTGACGGCGTTGCGCGAGTCGAGTGTCGTGTTCGCGACGTTCATCGGATGGAGATTCCTGCGCGAGCGCAGTGGGATTCGGCGCACGATGGCGTCTCTCGTGATCGTGGCCGGTTTGGTCACTCTCGTCGTCGGCCGCTGAACTGTCGACCCGAGCCAGGGGGCGCCCCACCGGAGTTGGTTCAGGGCTGTTCAGAAGTAGATGATCTTCTCGGCGCGAGCTTCGGCCACGTCGAGATCATCGGTGTATGCGCCGGTCGACAAGTACTTCCAGCCGCCGTCACAGACGATGAACACGATGACGCCTTCTTCGATCTCGCCGGCCACTTTGACTGCTCCAGCGAGTGCTGCACCCGTGGAGATGCCCGCGAAGATTCCGCATTCGCGCACGATGCGACGCGTCCACTCGATCGATTCACGAGGACGAACGACACGCTTGCGATCGAGGATGTCGAAGCCGTGCCAGTTGTCGAACAGCGGCGGAATGTATCCCTCGTCGAGATTGCGCAATCCCTCGACCCGCTCACCGAGCGGCGGTTCGACGGCAATGATCTTCACACCAGGCTTGTGCTCCTTGAGGAACCGTCCTGTGCCCATGAGAGTGCCACTCGTACCGAGGCCCGCAACGAAGTGCGTGATTTCCGGGCAGTCGCGCAAGATCTCAGGACCTGTTCCTTCGTAATGCGCACGCGGATTGGCATCGTTCGCGTACTGATACAGGAAGCACCACTCGGGGTGGTCGTTGGCCATCTGGATCGCACGTGCCACAGCACCATTCGACCCTTCCTCGCCGGGCGTGAGAATGACCTCGGCGCCGAAGATCTCGAGCATCTGGCGGCGCTCGATCGACACACTCGTCGGCATCAGGATCTTGATCGGATACCCCTTGACCTGCGCAATGGCGGCGAGGGCTATTCCCGTGTTCCCCGACGAGGGCTCGATGATCGTCTGACCCGGGGACAAGCGCCCGTTCTTCTCGGCGTCCTCGATCATTGCCTTGGCAATGCGATCCTTCACCGACCCGAAAGGATTCTGGCTCTCGAGTTTTGCGATGATCCGCACGTTCGGATTCGGCGACAGCCGACTGACATCGACCAACGGGGTGTTGCCGATCAGATCGAGAACGCTCTCGTTCGGGATCATGCTCACCTCCGAGCCGGGTACGGGGAATCGGGACGATTCCCTACTAAGACACTCGGGATTGTAATGAATCCCGCACGGATTCGGAACACCCTGCGCGCGAGTAGGTCCAATGGCACATCCTGGGCATCTCCCCACTCGGGATGAGGCGACTCAGAATCGGTCGATGGTGAGCGGAATCTCGGTGATCGCCTCGTCCACGGCTCCAGGATCGAGTCCTTCGCGCCGAATCCGATAGGTGCGCATCTCGGGCTTTTCCCGCTTGAGAGTCACGATCAGATAATGCCAATCAGGATCCGGCGCCGCCTGAACGTCAGTCGAACTCGGATAGGCCTCGGAATGGGTGTGACTGTGCATGACTCCGCGGATCTCGAGGCCCTTGTCCTCGGCGTCACGTTCGGCGCGCAGGTGGTCACGCGGGTCGATGGTGTAGATGCGAGCGGACTGTTCGATGTTGCGACACGGATAGAACGCCGTGACCAGATTCGAACCGGGCAGACCGGCCATCAAGCCGCACGCTTCGAGTGGGTACTCGGTCAGTGCGAGCGCAGCCATGGCGTCGACGACGGCAGGTGTCACCCTCAATTCGTCGATCGTAGATTCGAGGTTCGCACCGGTTCGATTCACGTTCGAAAGAGTATCGGCAAGCACACACGCGAGACCCGAACGGTCGTATCCCCCTGTCTCGTGATCCATGTGTTTCGTGATCCATGTGTCTCGTGATCCATGTGTCTCGAGATCACCATGGCTCGAGATCCCCATAGCCTGAGACCGCCATGACCATGCCCGGGACGAAACTGATCGCCAGCAATCGCAAGGCGCGTCACGACTACTCGATCCTCGATGTAGTCGAGGCCGGCATCGTTCTTCAAGGCAGTGAAGTGAAGAGCCTGCGATCCGGCCATGTCCAGCTCGTCGACACCTACGCACGATTCGTCAATGGCGAACTCTGGCTCGAAGGGATGCACATCGCGCCATATCAATTCGCCCATGGAGTCGGTGCCCACGACCCGAATCGACCGCGCAAACTGCTGCTCAACAAATCCGACTTGACGCGGCTCGCAGCTCGCGTCGGTCAGGAACGCCTGGCCCTCGTCCCGCTCAGCGTCTACTTCAAGGATGGTCGCGCCAAGGTCGAACTCGCGCTCGCACAAGGTCGAACCAAAGGCGACAAGCGTCAGGCGATCGCGAAGAAGGATGCAGCGCGGGAAATCGAGCGCGAACTCGGTCGACGACGCAAAGCCGGAGACTGATCCTTGCTCTCGCTCTCGTCCCCCGATGGTCGAACACATGTCGCCGTCGACGACATGTGCGGTGCTCGTCTCGCATCGATCCGGATCGATGGCGTCGACATCCTGGTGAGCGATGGCGATGATGCTCTCCAATGGGGTTGCTATCCCATGGTTCCCTATGCCGGGCGCGTGCGAAACGGCCTGCTGATCATCGGCTCGACGACCCATCCACTGCCCGTGATCGCTCCACCCCACGCGCTGCACGGAACGGTCTTCGCATCGCCATGGGCAGTCCTCGACCATTCCGAGTCGCAAGCTGTCCTTCTCACAGAACTCGATCTGCCCTGGCCGGTGGCGGGAACGGTTCGCCACGAGATCACGGTCGCTGACGACGCCGTCTCGATGCGCCTCGAGGTGACCGCCCACGACGACATGCCGGTCCAGGTCGGCTGGC
>JBDLRO010000149.1:0-8315 GCA_039800025.1 Actinomycetota bacterium
CGAAGCGCGCCGAAGCAGCATGGGGTGAACATCTCCGCTCCCTCGGGTACGTCGTCAAAGGCGCACACTGAGAGCCGCATTCGATCAACGACCTCGATGTCGCAGCACGCAAGAGGAAAAATGTCACGTATAAACCTCAGCGGTGTCTTTCACAACGGAACTAGGTTTTTCAAAACGTCCGAAAAACAGTGGAGGATTTCATGAAGTCGGTTCGCATTCGTGTTGGAGCAGCCAGCATTGCTCTGTTCTCAGTTGCAGTTCTCGGAGCCTGCTCGTCATCGAGTAACTCAGGCTCAGAGCCCATCGAGACTGCTGCCCCCCAGCCTGCAGTCACCGAACCAGCAACGGATACGTCCGAGCCGGTCACCGAGCCGAGTGGACCGGTGTACGCATTGGCTCAAGCAGAAGACGGTTCGTCGTGGCGTTTCGATGCCTGCTCCGGCCCGATTCGCATCTTGTTGAACACCGGTGACCTTCAGGACGAAGTCGCGGAGTACACCGATGTCGATGTGGAAGCCCAGATCGGTGAGCTCCTCACCCAGGCCGCAGCAGAACTGGCAGAGGTCACCGGCTTCGAGATCGAGTACGCCGGCACCACCGACATCGCCCTCAGCGATGAGCTCGCAGAGGAGCAAGCGATCGTTCTCAACTTCGGCTCAACCGGTTTCCCCGGTCGTGAGGATTCGTTGTTCGAACAGAAGGCCATCATCGGAGCCTCCAAGGATGGCGTCAGCCAGATCGTGAGCTTCCAGCACTTCGAAAGCTCGCTCGGCTTCTACATCCACTTCCAGGAAGGCGCGAAATTGGCCGGTGGTGCGCGTGATGCCGGTATCGACGATGCAGGCAAGCGCTGGTTGAGGACGATCCTCGGTGAGGCCCTCGGTCTGCGCCAGTTGACAGATGCCGACATGGCAGATGCTGGCGTTGCCGAAGACGCACGTGGTGCCGAGATCATGTACACCGACTCCTTCAAGGAGAAGGACGGCGTGTACAACCTGACGTGGGGTGAAGGCGACAAGGCCGGCCTCGCCGCAGTCGGTGCCACCAACGAGTGCTTCTGAATGTCGTGAGTGACTGATATCAGTCACGTCGAGGTCAGCGATCGAGAGCGGCCACTGGGACATACAGTCCCGGTGGTCGCTTTTGTTTTCCGAAGACGATTGCGAAGCGGTTCACCGCATGTGCGTGCTCGCGTTACTGCACGACGAATGACGTATACATGCCGGCCTGATAGTGCCCTGCGATATTGCACAAGAGTTGGTAGTTGCCGGATGCGAGATCGACTGTCAGTGTCTGCGTCTCCCCCTTGGGGAACTCCGGAATCTCGTCGATCACGTCGATTCCTTCAGCGTCTTCCTCGAACCGCTCGTCAATGAGAGGAATCTCTCCCGCGGGAATGTCCGTCTTGACCACGAGGAATTCGTGTTCGATCGTTCCGTTATTGGTGATCGTGAATGTCACCTCACCAGCCGTGCTGCCGTCCGCATCGACTTCGACACTCCACTCTTGAACCCTGCCAGTGACGTCGTTCTTGATTCCGCGGGCCATATCGCTCTCGTCAGCGGCACATCCTGGGGTGAGCAGAGCCACCGCCCCCACTGCTATCCAACGGAGCACTGTCTTCCGACTTTCCATGACTTCCCCCTTGTGACTACGTGGACTTCCTTTCACCGTAGCCAGGCTGTGTTCCCCCGGTCGCACCTATCACGGCTCGAACGTCGAGGCAATGCGCGGGGTCCGTGATCATCCCGAGAACACCTTTAGGTGACTCTGATTTACGTCAAATGCCCAAAGCGCGAGGCTTAGAAACGACCTACTTTGTAGGTTGCTCCAGGGGGAGGCGAGATGGTCTTCCAGCATCACACGGAAGCGAACGCGGCGGACGTATCGGACGAAGGCGGTCTAGTCATGTCGTCCCCCATTTGGGACCCGGAAGCAACTGCTGCACTCCAGAGTCAAGCCGTGCACAGCTTCGAGCATGGGATCGTCGTGGTGAATGACTCACTCAGGTCAGCCAAAGTCAACCCTGCAGCCGCAGAAATTCTCGGTATTCCTGCCGGCTTCTGCCGCATCCAAGACCTTCTTGCGGGGCTCGAGACACTGAGGTTGCGTTGTGCCAACACGTCAACGTTGGAGGTGGAATTGTCCGAGATCCTGGCCTCACCGGAATCTCGGATCTCGAAATGGCTGTGGCACGTCGAGGAACCCGCTATGCACCTCCACCTCGCAGTGGCACCTATTCGCACGCAACACCTCGCAGGACGTGTCTGGGTCTTCCAGGACGTATCCGATCTCTTCGATGCACTGCACACCGTGCACTCTCTCAAACATCGTCTGCGGAATCTGCTGACCGAGGGAGATGTCATCGCGTTCCGTCTCCGACGAAGTGGCGAATTCGACTGGGTGAGTCCTTCGACGATGAGGATATTGGGTTTCGCTGAGGCTGCGTACTTGGGCTGCAATGCCACCGATCACTGCCACCCTGAGGACGTTCCGCTGATCGTGGAGAAGGTCAAGACGTTGCGGGCAACGAGAGAGGCCCAGCAGGTCGCGTTTCGTGTCAAGGATGCCTCTGGGAAGGTGCGAAGTCTCGAGGGTCGCATCTTTCTGGCTCACGACGATCCCGAGAATATCGAAGTGATCATGTCCGATGTCACGAGTCATATCGAGCTCCAACACCTGCGCGCCCAGGTCACGTCAGCGGCCAGCCACGAATTCAAGACCCCGTTGGCGTTCATGTCGACGGCTCTGACCATGATGGAAGACGGCATACTCGATCCAACGAGCCAAGAAGGACGTGAAGCCATATATCGCATGTTGTCCGCATCTGGACGGCTCGCTCGTATGTCCGACACCCTCTTGACACTGCAACATCTCGAGATCACGCGCTCGATCGTGGTCGGCGATTCGATCAATCCCGGACGTTTGGTCGAGCAGGCAGTATTCACCATCCCCATCGAACGAAACATCACAATCGACCTTCGAGATCACAGCGACGACATCTGCGTCCACCTCGATGCCGACCTTCTCGAACAAGCAGTCATCAACCTCGTCGACAACGCAGTTCGCCATTCTCCGACGAATGGTGTCGTCGAAATCGTGACTCGAGCCGATGGTCGTACCATCACGATCTCCGTTCGAGATCGAGGTCCCGGGGTGGAAGAGAAGTTCCGTCGCAGCATCTTCGAGCCCTTCGTGCGCCTCAATCGGGATCGAGATGGAGCCGGCCTCGGACTTGCGATCGTTCAACGCATTGCTCATCTTCATCGTGGCTCGATCGATGTTGGTGTGCCAGATGATGGAATCGGATCAATATTCACCATGACACTCACCGACCTGGGGGACCAAAATGACAAACCTTCTTCTCGTCGAAGATGATCCGGACATGCAGTTTGCATTGCGTCTCGGTCTCGAGGAAGGCGGCTTTCACGTCACTGCCGCCGAGAATGGACACTCGGCTCTCGACTTGTTCCACGCCAGGCGACCTGCGCTGGTCATTCTCGATGTCGTACTCGGGCGTGAGAGTTTCGATGGGTTCGAAACCTGTCGGCGAATCCGCAAGGTCAGTTCGGTTCCTGTGATCTTTCTCACCGTGCGGGGCGATGATGCCGACCACCTCGTTGGTCTGGCCCTCGGCGCCGACGACTACCTCGTCAAACCAGTTTCGACTCGCGTGTTGTGTGCGCGAGTGAGCATGGCGCTCGAACGCTGTTCACGAGCTGATTCGAGCCACCCTGTGCTTGCCTTCGGCGATGTGATCATTGATACCGACTCACGGGAGGTTCATGTTCGCAGCGAGATCGTCGATCTCACGCGAATCGAGTTCGACATCTTGGTAGCCCTTGCGGGCTCACCCAGCCGAGTCGTGACCCGAGATCAGATCACGTCCACGGTCTGGGGTGATTGGTTCGGAAGTGACGGACACTTGGACGTGCACATGTCCCGCTTGCGGAAGAAGATCCTCGACGCGGGTGGGCCACGTATCGGTCACAGTGTTCGCGGAATCGGATTCAGACTGCTCTGAGCGGCAACCTCTCCTCGAGGAAGGCGCCCTCCTCATCGAGTTGCTGTCGACGGGCGTGGACGAAACCCGAACTGCGCGGTGGAGCCAGGGGCAACTTCGACCCCACCGCACGTTCCGGGGACCGGATCAACTGTCGATGGTTGCTGCCGCTCGCTGCGACTCGATGAAGGTGCCGGTGATGTCCACCGATCCTTGCAGAAACGAGTGAGCAGGCGGGACGCCATCGACAGTTGTCACGGATGGGTCGGTCACTTCGAGTGTGATCCATAGATGGATGTTCCGATCCACCGCGATCGAACCCGAATTCACCGATTCCCCCCCTTTGATCGTCCGACACGCGATCGAACTTGGTGACATCACACCACCGAGACATTGCGCACGCCCTACTTCTGCCTTACAGGTTCCTTACAGTCGTGTACCGCTGAACGCTGGCGATCAAGACCAAGGACCCTTTCCGTCCGGGACGGATAGCTGAACAACCGTAAGGGAGTTGTAAGTCGACAGAAGGTTGACCGCAAGACTGAACCGGTTTCCTGACCTCCAGTTCGATCGTCAGAGGATCGATCGAGGAACAGGAGACAATCATGGCCATCACCATCGAGAAAGTCGATACCGGTGATCGCAAGAAGCGAGCGGCATGGAGGCCGATCGCACTTGCGGTGATCGGAGCATCGGTGCTCATCACGACCGGTGTTGGGGTATTCGCGACGTTGTCGGCGAGTGTGAACAACGTGACCCCACAAGCCGTCAATAGTGGAACACTCGAGCTCTCACTCAGCGACAACGGAGCAGGGTTTTCGAACCAAATTGCCAACCTTGCCCCAGGAGACATCGTCAATCGCTTCGTGACATTGGTCAACAGCGGATCGCTCGAAGGAAAAGATCTCACCTTCTCAGTGGCATCCACTGGCTCAACAGCGTTGATCACAGACGGTGCTTCGCCGGCAACGACGAAGGCACTCAAAGTGTCGGTCGAGCGGTGCACGATCGCCTGGACACCATCGACAGGCGCATGTGGTGGCACGACCACCACTCTGCTGGCGCCGACCACATTGGCCGCAGCAGCGTCATCCCAGAATCTCATCTCGGGAGCGGTCGATGTCGCTGAAGAGATCTACTTGCTCATCAAGGTGGAACTGCCAGATCAATCCGAAACCACGGTCAACGGCGTTCCACCGGCATTCACGGTTCAAGGTGGCGCTGTCGATGTCACGTACACCTTCATCCAATCCCAGCGAGTGGCTGAAACCACCAACAGCTGATCCGGCCCCCCGGAACGTGCGGTGGGGTCGGGTCCGCCACCAGACTCCACCGCACAGTTCGGACTTGTGATTCCGAGAGAACTACGTCATGTCCACGTCTCGAGTACGACATCACCGCTCGATCGTCATTCTCACCCTTGTGGCGATTCCCCTTCTCTTTTCTTCTCCCATGGTCGCAGCAGAGCACATCGCTCGCTCCCAGGATTCGGTCAGCATCTCGTCTGCGACATGGCGGGTCGTGGCCACACCCGAGAACACGTCACCGTCGAATCAAGTACTCGTATTGACATGGACCGTCAATCAGGGAACGGCGCACCAATTCTTCGACATCGTCAATGTCGGAACGATCGCCGTCACCAGCCAGACCTTCCACATGACGAACGTTCTCACCAATGGAGGAAATTCGAAACCTCCGCTCGTCACCTTCACGGCATGTCTGAATGGGGCATGGACTGCCGTCGATGTGTGCACGGGAACAGCAGTCGAACTGGGCAGTACTGCGACAGCATTCTTTTCCACGGTGAACACCCCACTCGATGTCAGTGGTCGGATCCATGTTCAGGCGACCACGACCCCTCGTGGCACTTCGTCCTACACCACGACAGTCGGCATCAGTATCAGTTCGGACCAAGTTCGTCCGGGCACGACCATCTCTTCATGATCGAACGACAGGAGCCGTCATGCACAATCATTTTTCGAACCACTGGGTCACCGCTCTCGAGTATGGGCATCCGCGATCCAGCACTGCTACGACGAGTCGATCTCATTCGGTCGGGACTCGGCGTCGATCCCGGCGCATCGCACATCACCGTTCACTGCGCGTGGCGTCGGGTTTGGTGTTGATCCTCGCGACGATCTCGACTGTCGCCGTTGCCTGCGCCGTGACATTCCTGCGGATCGGGTTCGTCCCAGTTCTGACGAACTCGATGTCTCCGTCTCTCGAACCAGGTTCCGTCGCCATCACCCGACAAGTACCCACGTCGGATCTCTCTCCTGGCGACGCCGTGATCCTTCCACTTCCCGACACCGAGGGTCAGCGGTATCTGCACAGACTCATCGAGGTGAAGCACCTCGGCACGAAGGTTCATGTCAAGACCAAAGGTGACAACAACCCGCTTGCCGATCCGTGGACTCTCGAAGTCACGTCGTCGACTGCTCCCGTTGCGATCGCCTCGATTCCCTACTTGGGATGGACGGCCAACGTCTTGAGATGGACCTTCGTTCGACTCATGTTTGCGGCGCTGGTGATTCTTCTCGTTGGCGTTGGTCTCATGAGACTTCGACGGCAACACCTCGACTCGAGAGAGCGCGAATCCGACGATTCAGCCCGCCTCAACGGAGTTTGAATCCAATCCCGCGAACACTCTCGCCGACTCTGGGACCACCGGCGTCGAGAATCTTCTTGCGCAAACGACTCATGTGCACATCCAGGTGGGCCTCGCTGCCGAACCAGGTTTCCCATACCAGGGAGGTGATTTCATCACGAGACAACACCCGCTCAGGCGTCGTTGCCAGTGCTACGAGAATGTCGAATTCGATTCGTGTGAGATTGACTGGCTTGCCCTGAACAGTAACTTTTCTCGACTGGATATCGATTCGAAGGTCACCGTCGACGAGTTCGCGTCGTGGTGTTGCTGAATCGTCACGACGGGCGAGTGCGAGATTGATGCGCGCACAGAGCAGACGAAGCGAGACGGGTTTGACCAGATAGTCGTCGGCGCCCAGGGCAAGACCGACGAGTTGATCGACCTCCTCCTCGCGCGCCGTGAGAAAGACGATCGGAACCGTGCTGACTTTGCGCAAGCGGCGACAGAGTTCGAAACCATCGAAACTGGTAGGCCTGAGGTCGACATCGACGAGCACGACATCTGGAGACGTCGAATGGAACAAATCCAGAGCAGTCGAACCATCCTGCGTAGCAGCTACCCGAAAGCCATTCTCCTCAAGACCCTGTCGCAGGTCCTGCTGCAAGCCTTGATCGTTTTCCACGATCAGAATTGAATTCATCGCCGATTCTCCCAAGTCAATATCTGCCACCATGTCTGCAGGCCCTCACCCGTCGAGGATCTTCGCCCAGTCATTGGCACTGGTCGTACCGATTGCTCGTAGAAACTTGAACTTCGTACTGTTAGGTCATTGTCTAGCAACTGAACATCGTCGTTCCCTCGTCGAGAGTTCGTGCTTTTCTCCTGATCTTTCCATTTCACGCACAATGTTCATTGATAGCCATATTGCCCGGAGTTGACGATGGGACCCATGAGGAACACTCACACAGACATAGGACAAAACGAACGATGCGCCATCGGTGCAGTGGTCGGCGCAGCGGTCGGCGATGCCCTCGGAGCGCCATTCGAATTTCTTTCCCCCGGCCTCTACCTCGACACATTTCCCGAGCCGGTACACACCGGGCTGTGCGAGATGATCGGTGGCGGCTCATTCGACTGGGAGCCAGGCGAGTTCACCGACGACACACAGATGGGAGTAGCTCTCGCTGAGGCAATTCTTGAACAAGGTGCCTATGACCCGGATGTGACTTGGCGGTGGTTTCTCTCATGGTCCGCCACTGCAACCGATATCGGCACGACGACATCGTGGTCACTGAGCCACGACGACTGGCGAGACGTGGCCAATCATCCGCGACACTCCGCAAGCAATGGTGCTCTGATGCGAAGCTTCGTCCTCGCAGTCGCTCTCAACTCACATCCCGATGACGTCATTCGCGACGTCGTGCTTCACCAGTCATCGCTCACTCACCCACACCCGGCATCGGGATGGGGGGCGTGGATCGCAGTGGAATTGTGTCGTACATATATGAACGGCGAGGACGCTCTCGCTCGTCTCGACGATCTTCTCGCACTGATCCCCGCCTCAGAAGTCGACAAGTTCGCCGAGATGCTTCATCCATCGTGGACGCCACTGCCACGAACACTCAACAACGGCTCCGTCTGGGGGTGCCTCGCTGAAGCGGTGTGGGCTCTTCGATCGACGTCATCGTTCGAAGATGCGGTCGTTGCGGCGGTGAATCTCGG
>JBDLRO010000150.1:0-16255 GCA_039800025.1 Actinomycetota bacterium
TCCACCATCGTGACCCGCTGGTTCCAGGCACGTCGCGCGTATGCGCTGTCGATCGCGTCGACCGGTTTGTCGGTGGGCGGCATCGCCATCACGCCGTGGGCCAAGGTGCTGCTCGACCGGCAGGGGATCGAAGCGGCCGCGCCGTGGTTGGCGCTCATCTGGTTGGTCGGTGTCGTACCTGTGACGGTGTGGATGTTGAAGCCCGATCCGGTGGCCGAAGGATGGCACCCCGACGGCGAGCGGATCGTGGCGTCGTCGGAGGCTCCGATCGTCGACGGTGAGCACTACGCCTCGGCGGTGAAGAGCCGCTTCTTCGTGTTCGTGACCGTTGCGTACGTGCTCACACTCGGCTCCCAGGTGGGCGCGATCCAGCAGTTGGTGAAGCTCGTCGAGGAGCGCACCGACAAAGGCGCGGCCACGTTGGCCACCACGTTGGTGGCGGCTACGTCGGTGCTCGCGCGGCTCGCCGTCGGGCGCATCGTCGATCGGGTGGGCATCATGCGTATGTCGGTGATTTTGTTCGGTGGTCAGGCCGGGTCGATGGTGTGGTTGGCGCTCGCCGACGGGAAGGTGGTTTTGCTGGCCGGCATCGTGACGCTCGGTCTCACGATCGGCAACATCTTGATGATGCAGCCGTTGCTGATCGCCGAGCGCTTCGGGGTACGCGATTATCCGCGTCTCTTTTCGCGCACGCAGTTCTACACGACCCTCGGAACGGCAGGTGGGCCGTTGCTGCTCGGCTTGTTGCGCGACGCCGCGGGTGGCTATCGGACGAGTTATCTGGTGGCGGCCGGGTGTTCGGTGGCCGGGCTTCTTGTGCTGCGAACCGCCGGCCCCACTACGGTGAAGCAGTCATGAGTGCTGATGTGCATCCCAACGTGAAGCGAGTCGTCGAGGCCGGTCTGACGCTCGGACTCACCATCGAACCGCGCCAGTTTCCCGAGGGGACGAAGACAGCGGCCGATGCGGCGGCGGCGATCGGGGTCGACATCGGCCAGATCGTGAAGAGCTTGATCTTCGCCGTCGACGGCGAGGTGGTGCTGGCCTACGTGAGCGGGGCGAACCAACTCGACGAGAAGAAGTTGGCCGCTGCGGCCGGAGGGGCGAAGTGCGCGCGCGTCGATGCCGACGTGGTGCGCGAGGCGACGGGGTTTCCGATCGGTGGCGTGCCCCCGTTTGGTCACAGCACACAACTTCGTGTGTTCGTTGACCCGGACTTGTTGCAATACGACGAGGTGTGGGCCGCAGCGGGTACGTGGAACGACGTGTTCGGCATCGAGCCCCACAAGCTGGTGGAAGCGAGCGAAGGCTTGGTTACCGACCTGAAGCGAGGCTGACAGGCCACTCCCGCCGGAGAATGGCGTAGATCAGCGTGTCGAACCGCCTTCCGTCGGCGTTCACCCACGCTTCGACCAGTCGTCCTTCCTCGCGGTAGCCGCAGCGGTCGAAGACCCGCTGCATGGCCGTGTTGTCGTGGCGGGTCGTCGCCTCGATCCGCATTAGCTCGGGATGCTCAGCGAACAGATGGCTTGTGAGCCAGCGAACGGCCACGGGCCCGATTCCCCGACCCCGATACGTGTCAGCCAGCCGGAGGTCGAACAGAGGGCTTCCGACAGCGAGGTCGGACAGCTCGAACACCCTTATGAGCCCGATCCGCAGGTCGGCATCTCGCATCCAGAAGGAGGCTGTCTCCTCGTCCACAATGGTGATCAATGCGGCCTGCTCTGCCGTCAGTTCATTGGTTCCGTGATACGGCCATTCGCTGGAGGTCAGGAACCGTACGACTGCATCCGCATCTTCTGGCCACTGCACAGGTTCGAAGGTCACATTCACCCGCCCATCCTCGCACCTCGCAGTGAACGGCCACGGATGATTGCGATTCGCGAAGTACCTCCATTGCTGCCGTTCATGAGGCAGATCGTCAGATCGGGCGGCCCGCTTTCTGGGTTTCCAAACCCAGACGCGGCGTTCCGCCCTTTGGTCACACCAAGCAGTTGCGCGTGTTCATCGACCCCGACCTGCTGCAATGGCCCGAGGTGTGGGCGGCGGCTGGCACGTGGAACGAAGTGTTCGGTATCGAGCCGCACAAGCTGGTCGAAGCCAGTGGGGGAGCGCTCACCGACCTGAAGCGGGCCTGAAGGTATCAACTCGCTGACGAACGAAGGCTCAGGAGCGGAACGCCGAGCGCGATTGCAAACGGAATGTTGAACAGTGCGTGGGTGGGATACCCAAGAACGATGGACATTCCAGTGTCGAGGACGAACCACAGAACCAACGATTGAACCATGAACAACCATGCCCATCGTGAGCCTTCGCCGAGCGGACCGCGCACCAACTGGATCATCAGAACTGACCAACCTGCCATCACCGCACCGAGAACCATGAAGGGCAGCCTCAAGTAATCACGAACTTTCGATGTGTCGATTGATTCATCTGGCCCGAATCCGAGCCACGAAAAGAGAGTGCCGGCTGTTCTCCCTGCGAACACGAGAACGAGGGAGTAGATCAAAACCCCCACCAGCACCATCTGAAGCCACATGATGGCCGTGCGTCTGGGGATCACCGTGTTGTTCCTGCCCTCTTCACGAGTGTCGTCAACTGCCGTAACGCGACATCGAAAATCTCGTCTGTGCGTGCTGTTTTGCCCAAAATGAGGGCACCCTCGACGACCGCGATGCAAAGCGATGCGTAATCGGCAGCGTCAGACTTCGTGACTCCCGTTCGGACGAAGGCACTAGTGAGCGAGACGCTCCACGCCTCGAAGACATCGCGTGCCGCATCACGCAGACTCTCATCTTCCCCCGCACCCAAGCTCGTCGCTGCAACCGCACATCCTCGGTCGTAGTTTCCGCCGACAAAGAGAGCCCGCCACCCTTCGACGAATGCCTTCACGACATCTTCGGGTTTCTTCACTTTGAGGCTGTCGATGATCGAGACGACCGTGGCGCCGATTGACGCAACCGCGTCACGAATGAGTTCCGACTTGCCACCGGGGAAGTGGTGGTAAATCGATCCCCGGGGGGCATCGGTTGTCTCGATGAGAAGGGCGAACGACGTGCCCTGAACTCCATTGGTCGCCAAGAGGTCAATCGCTCCCTGCACCATTTCGTTGCGTACATTCCGACGAGTCATTTGACTATGACGACCTTCATAACTATGTTGTATGATTACCATCATAGTTCTAGGAGGCAGTTCGTGCAGGCATTGATGTTTCGCGGGCCAATGGATCTTTCGTGGGAAGAGGTCGACACGCCGACGATTCTCGATCCGCGCGATGCGCTGGTGCGCCCGTTGGTAGTTGCGCGCTGCGATCTCGACCCGGCGATCGCCATCGGTCTGTATCCGATGAAAGGGCCATTTGTGATGGGTCACGAGATGGTGGGCGAGATCATCGGGCTTGGCGCGGCTGTCACAGGCTTCGAGCCGGGAGACAAAGTCATCGTTCCGTTTCAGCTCAGCTGCAGTGCGTGCGACCCGTGTCGGCGTGGTCTCACCAACGCCTGTTCCGAGGTGGCATCGGGAACAGCATTTGGCCTCGGGCCACATGGTGGAGTCGATCTGGGTGGGGCACTGGCTGAGTGTGTTCGAGTGCCGTGGGCCGACGTCATGTTGATGCCTCTGCCCGACAAGGTCGACCCCATTGCAGCTGCCGGAATTCCCGACAACGTGTCGGATGGCTACCGGTGTGTCGCTGCACCGCTTCGCGAACGTCCCAAATCGGATGTCCTGGTTGTTGGCGGTCTTGCGCCGTCTGTCGGGTTGTACGCAGTGATGTCAGCATTCGCACTCGGTGCTCGTTCCGTCGTCTATGTCGATGATGATCTAGACCGGCTTGGCCTTGCGGCTTCTTTAGGTGCCGACGTAGTCGATGCGCGAGGAGTCTGGTCGGACATCAGGTTCGATCGAAAGTTTCCGGTCGTCGTGGATGCAAACGTGCTCGACGCCGGACGCAATTTGGCGTTCCGATCAGTGGAGCCTTGTGGAACGGTGACCAGCGTGTCTGGAGGGGCGAGTTCTGTTTCCAGCGTGCCGTTGCAGGCGATGTATCTCAAAGGGGTTCGCTACGAGATCGGACGAGTTCACGCCATTGCCACGGCACGACCCGTTCTCGATCTCGTCATTGACGGCACCCTTGATCCTGCGCGCCTCGTCACGTCGGTCGTTCCATTCAGCGAGGCGGCTACTGGTATGACCGCACCCGGCACCAAGATCATCTTCATCAACGATCTCGCATGATCGACCATTGAAAGGAAACATCCAATGTCAACCATCGAGAACAAAGTCGTGGTCATCGTTCGCATTCCCGTTCCCAAGTTCGCACCGAAATGGCTCGTGAGAAAGAAGATGAAAACGACTGTCAACCTCTACTCGTCGATTGATGGCCTTGAGTTCAAACTTTTCACTTTTGAATCAGACAGTGGCGATTTCGGTGGCATCTACACCTGGCGAGACCGTGCTTCGGCAAAGGAATGGTTCAGCCCTGAGTGGTTTGCACGAGTGAAGCGCGAGCGTGGAAACGAAGCGTACGTGCGGTACTTCGATGCGCCGTTGTCGATCGACAACATGCAAAGTGGCACACCTGCTTCCATGGGCGGCTCGTGTGTGGCCACCCTCGTGGAAATCCCGATACCACCGGGTGTATCTCGGGAACTCGTTGTCGAGGGCTTTGCCGGCGCCGAAGAGACGTACCGCAACATCGGCGGCTTGTTGCGGAAGCACTTCATCCTCGGAAGCCACGGAACATTCGGTGGGGTGTACCTGTGGGATTCGAAGGCGAGCGCTCAATCGTGGTTCGACGATCAGTGGCGCCAACGTGTCAGCGACACTTACGGCAGCCCTCCGACCGTCGAGTGGTTTGAAGTTCCCGTTGTCCTTCCGGCCAGGAACTAATCCGAGAGAAACTCCGAAAGGTTTCACAAACCAACGGTGGCGTTCCACCCTTTGGTCACACGAAGCAGTTGCGGGTGTTCATCGATCCGGATTTGCTGCAGTACGACGAGGTGTGGGCGGCGGCTGGCACGTGGAACGACGTGTTCGGTATCGAGCCGCACAAGTTGATCGAGGCCAGCGGTGGAGTCGTCACCGACCTGAAGCGATAGTGACAGTCAATTCTTGGTAGCCCACACTTCGATGTATGACCCCTCGGTGACATCGTCGACTTTGAATCCCGCTGCTTCAACGGCAGTCCGAAACGTATCGTCGAGCCAGACCGTGTACCAGCGACGACCGTCATCCTCGTCGCGCCATCCGGTCTCACCGACAGCTGGAACACAGGCGTAAAAATTTCCTGCCGGTACCAGGAGATTCGAGACATCTTGGAGAAGCTGTTTGGTATCTGAGTCCGAAAGGTGGACGAGCGAAGCCTGGGTCCAGATCCCCTCGAAAGAGAGGGGAGGGAAGATGTCCTTGATGTTCCGAATGTCGACCTCCAAGACGTTGCCATGACGTCGAGCCATTTCAGCGAACGATGGATTGAGCTCGATGCCGATTGGTTTATGGCCGGCTTCTGTAAAGAGCCGTAGGTCGCGCCCAGGTCCGCACCCAAGGTCGAGGATCCTTGCCTCTGGTGGGAGCAGCGACACAAAGCGAGCGGGACGATCGAGAAGATGCGTCTCATACCTTCGCTCATACTCAACTGGATTCGTGCTGTATGCCGCCACGGAGTCGAGAACGGGATCCTCGCGCTTGTTGGGCATTCCTCAATCGTGCCATGTATCGAGGAACAGACTTGAAGGGTTTCATAAACCAAGGACGGCGTGCCCCCCTTTGGTCACAAGACGGATCTACGGTGTTTATCGATCCGGATTTGTTGCTATACGACGAGGTGTGGGCCGCGGCCGGAACGTGGAATGACGTGTTCGGGATCGAGCCGAACAAGTTGGTTGAGGCCAGCGGCGGGGTCGTCACCGACCTGAAGCGCTCATAGAACACTTGCTACGGTCTCTTGTGTGTCAGGGACATTTGATCTTGGTCCGATCGGTGTAGTGCGGTGCTCTCGGGCTCGGCCCGAGGATGATCAATGGGATCAAGAGTCTTCGTTCATCGAATTATTAGCGCCGTTCGATGAACGTTCGGTCGAGGGTCTCGAAACGTTCAGTCACTGCATTGTTGTGTACATCTTTGACCGGGCTTCGTGGGATGTTTCACGAATGTCGCGCCATCCGCGAGGAAATTCCGAATGGCCGGAGGTCGGGATCTTCGCTCAGCGAGCCAAGGATCGTCCGAATCGATTGGGGGTGACTGTATGTCGGATTCTCAATGTCAATGGGCCAAATGTGCACGTCTCTGGACTCGATGCCATAGATGGAACTCCGGTCGTGGATATCAAGCCGTGGATGGACGAGTTCGGACCGCGTGGAGAAGTCGGCCAGCCTCAATGGGCCTCAGAACTCATGAAGGACTACTGGTAAGTCGTTGGATGTGGAAGGGTTGCATAAACCAGAAGTGGTGTGCCCCCTTTGGTAACAAGACTCATCTGCGGGTGTTCATCGATCCCGATCTGCTGCAATACGACGAGGTGTGGGCTGCGGCCGGCACGTGGAACGATGTGTTCGGCATTGAGCCGCACAAGTTGGTGGAAGCCAGCGGTGGAGTCATCACCGACCTGAAGCGGGCGTAGAAAGGTTGCTACCGTCCCCTGAGTGTCAGGAATCTTTGAATTGGTCCCAATCGGCGTTGTTCGCAGCTCCAGGTCTCGGCCTGAAGACGACAAATGGGATCAGGAAACATCGTTGATCGAACTCCTGGCACCGTTCGATGAACGCTCGGTTAGGGGCCTCGAAACGTTCAGCCACTGCATTGTTGTGTACGTCTTCGATCAGGCTTCGTGGGATGAATCCCGGATGTCTCGACATCCGCGAGGCAATGCAGAGTGGCCGGAAGTTGGGATTTTCGCTCAGCGCGCCAAGGATCGACCGAACCGCTTGGGAGTGTCCGTCTGTCGGACACTCGGTGTCGATCGAGGAACTGTTCACCTGGCTGGACTCGACGCCATAGATGGAACACCGGTCGTGGACATCAAACCATGGATGACCGAGTTCGGACCTCGCGGAGCAGTCAGCCAGCCTCAATGGGCCTCAGAACTCATGAAGGACTACTGGTAGGCCACTCGACGACGAAGGGTTTCCAAACCCAACGGCGGTGTTCCGCCCTTTGGTCACAAGACGCACCTGCGGGTGTTCATCGACCCGAATATGTTGAAGTACGACGAGGTGTGGGCGGCGGCGGGAACTTGGAACGACGTGTTCGGCATCGAACCGCACAAGTTGGTCGAGGCCAGTGGGGGAGCGCTCACCGACCTGAAGCGCGGCTGACAAACTTGTACCCGTGAGAAGAGTCGTTGTGCTGGGCCGTGGTGGTTCCGGAAAGTCAACGCTCAGCCACCGCCTGGGCATCGTCACGGGGTTGCCCGTTGTGGAGCTCGACACATTGTTCTGGAACGCATCATTGAGCCCTCTCTCCAAAGAAGTGTGGAGCAAGCGTCAATCGGATGTTGCATGTCAGGACACCTGGATCATGGACGGGGACCTCGGTCCGTACGACGTGTTGGCACCGCGCTTGGCGCGTGCCGACACCGTGTTGATCTTGGATACGCCGCTCGCAGTCTGTTTGTGGAGGGCAATGCGACGGGGTCGCCAACGCATCGACTTCTGGGCGTGGGTTCTGCGATGGGGTTGGGAGTACCGACCACAGATTCTCGTCGCAGTTGATGCACATGCGGCCGACGCCGAACTCGTGATCCTTTCGAGTGCGAGTGACGTCGACCGCTTCCTGGCTCGCTTTGGCGACGACAGATGATCTCGGTGTCACCCTGGCGGTACTGAGAGAAGTCGGCTTTGGGAGTCAACGTTGGTCGAGGCCAGCCGGGGCGTCCTCGCCGAGTCGAAAAGAAGGTTCTCAGCAGTTTCAGCCGGGTGAGTACTGTCGGGGGATGACGTTCGTCGATCCTTCCCCGGAAAGCATGGAATCGGCTCTGGGTGAGAAGGCGACGTTGGAAGTCCCGGAACTCCAAAGGTCGGAGCGAAGCGAGCAAGTGCGGGCCGAAGGTCTTGTCGCCTCTCGGTACTGGGGGGAAATTCAGTACCGCATGATCGTCACGTTCGTGGTGTTCTCGGTGTGTTGGGTGGCCGTGGTCGTCGCGGGTGTCTCTGGTGCCATACCGCTGTGGCTCGGACTGATCGTGAACTCCGTGTTCGCCACGACCTTCTACATGCCACTGCACGAGGCAGCTCACAAGAACATCATGGGCAAATCGACCGGGGGTCGTGTCGTCGAGGACGTCATCGGACACTTGTGCTCGATCCCGACAGGAATCGAATTCACTGCGCATCGGGCAAGTCACATGCGCCACCACGCCTACACCAATGATCCGGCCCGCGACCCCGACCATTTCACGTCCGGCCGATTGCGTGAACTGCCCAAGAAGCTCTACGGCGTCACGATGTTGAACGCCCTCTTGCTGGTGTTCGCCCTCGTGAGGCCGACCCGCGTTCTCCTGCCGTCATCACTCAAGGACAAATTGTCGGCTCGGGATGGTTCGAAGGAGGAAGGCAAGGCACAAATTCGCTTCTGGTTCGTCTCGACAGTGGTCTTGGTCGCCTGCTTCGCCACTGGTCATGGTCTCGCCGCTCTCTGCCTCTGGTGGATCCCTGCTCGCATCCAGTTCTGCTGGCTCATTTTCATCTTCGCGTGGTATCCGCATCACCCAGCGAAGGAAACCGATCGATATCGGCACACGCGGGTTGCAGTGTTCCGGGGCTCAGGCCTCCTCATCCGGGGACACGATTATCACGCAATTCATCATCTCTATCCGAGGGTTCCTCACTACCGACTCAAGAAGGTGTGGAACGAGTTGTCCGACGATCTCGTGGCACGCGGTGTACGAGCCGAGGGAAGGGCCGTGGGTTCAACGGGCCCGGTCGTTTGGTGAGACCCTGACAATCGCGGCAACGTGAATCGATGTGGCTGGCCGGAGTGCGTCCGTAGGGCGCTCCGGTGAAGCAGAAAATCTCCCTGGTAACTCTCGGCGTGGCGGATGTCGAACGATCGGTGCGCTTCTACGAGTTGCTCGGCTGGAAGCCGAGGGAGCGGAACGTTGGCGACGAAGTCGCATTCTTCGACATGGGGGGAGTTCACCTGTCCGTGTTCGGCCAGAAGGGCTTGGCTGCCGATGGACTTGATCGACTGCTCACCGACCTGAAGCGCGCATGATGCGCCGACGTGCGACGAGATAGATGATGGCGACGATGACTGCGTCGACGCCGAAGGTGATCCACGACACGGTTGCTGCCCTGGTCGTCATCACGACCTCTGCAGCATCACGGGTCACCGAGGCGAGTGCGAACAAGAGAACGAGTGATGTGGTGATCGACGCACCCCGGCTCCGCGTCGAGCCGCGAACACCAGCTTGGGTCGCGAACCAGACTCCGAGCGATGCGACGGTGATGAGAAGCACGTAGGCCGGCAGGTTTCTCAGCACCCCTTCCCAGCCTTGGACGAGATCGCTCTCGTCGGCGCCGGGTGACGCGGTGCCGACGATCAACGACCAGATCCCGTTGAGGATGAGCGCGACGAAAGATCCGACGACGAACAACCACGCGAATCTGAGCTCTCTGTCCCCGCCACCCGTGGTGCGAATTGCGTTCGTAGTCGTCATGAGGCCTCTCCTGCGGGCGACGGTACTGCGGCCATCCGATGCTCGTGAGACAACCTGCTCGAAAGGGGACTCTTGTCGGTGCCACTCTGGCCGTCACAAGTTTTGGCAACTGACAAAATCTGGAGTACTTTCGTCGCTCATGGTTTCCAAGTTGGATCGTCCGGTCGACACCGTGCGTTCGCGTCGGGCGGCGAGCGACGACGTGCGTCACGACATCCTCGAGGCGGCCGCGACTGAGTTCTCGGAACACGGGTTCGAGGGGGCTTCGACCCGGCGGATCGCCGAAGCGGCCGGAGTGTTTCAGGCGCAGATCGGTTACCACGTCGGCAACAAACTCGAGCTGTGGAAGAGCACCGTTGATTTCCTGTTCGACCGTCTTCGATCGCATCTCGAGCGTGCGCTGCCGAACGATCTCGACCGTCCGGTCGACGATCCGGTGGAAGTGTTCGCCACCGTCATCCGGCAACACGTGGCGCACACAGCCAAGCACCCGGAGCTGAGTCGCGTGATGCTGATGGAAGCAGCGCGCAAGTCCGAGCGCTCCACCTGGTTGGTGAAGAACCACGTTCGTCCGACCCTCACCGCCCTCGAACTTGTGTGGGACGAGGTGAGAGCGGCGGGTCGCGGACGACATTTCACGGTGGCCGACGTGTTCTTGTTCATGATCGGCCTCGCCCCGATTCCCTTCGCCCAGGCGGGCATCATGCGGCCGCTGTTGGGCGCCGATCGCTGCTCACCCGAACGTCATGCCGACGTGATGATCGACTGGATTCTCGGATGAATGATCGAACCACGATCCGCGCCGTGGTCGGCAACGATCACACCGAGATCTACGCGCTGTCCGACAGCGTTCGAGTCGAACGCGACGTCATGATCCCGACTCGGTCAGGGCCGCGACTCGCCGCCAACGTGTTCACGCCGACGGGCGGAGGTCCGTGGCCGGTCGTCATGTGCTGCACCACCTACGGCAAGGATCTGCACCCGCTCGACTACACGCTGGCCGGTCGGGGCCCGGCGAACCGTTCGATGGGCCTCGACATGGGCGACATGCGTGTGAGCGACGCCACACCGTTCGAGGCCGCCGATCCGGGATGGTGGGTGCCTCGCGGATTCGCTGTGGTGCACGTCGACGCGTGGGGCTCGGGTCGTTCCGAAGGGGAGCCGGCTCTCGGTTTGGGCGATGTCGTCGTCGACGCCTTTTGTGACGCCATCACGTGGGCGAGTGAGCAGTCGTGGTCGAACGGTCGAGTCGGGCTCAACGGTGTGTCGTATCTGGCCGCCGTGCAGTGGCGGATCGCCGCGCGCAATCCGCGCGGTCTGGCGGCGATCTGTCCCTGGGAGGGATTCACCGACGTCTACTCCGATGTCGTCCTGCACGGAGGAATTCCCGAGACGGCTTTCTTCCCGTGGTGGATGTCGGGGGAGAAGGGCTCGACCCCAGCCGACGACGGAGGCCCGCATTTCCACCGCGAGCGCATCGAGATCGAGGACGGTCCACTGAGCGGGCTTGTCGCTCTCGGTGCCGGTGTGTGTCCCGATCGCTCGAAGTTTCCCGTTCCCGACGTCGACTACGACGCGATCGTGGTTCCGACGCTCGTGTGTGGCTCGTGGTCGGCGCAGGGATTGCATTCCCGCGGGGCCTTCAACGGATTTCGCAAGATCGCCGCGGAGAACAAGTTCCTCTTCACGCACGGTCGTCACGAGTGGACGGTGTCGAACAGTGATGAGGCACTCGACTACCAACTCACCTTCTACCGACGTTTCTTGGCCGGCGACGGGTCCGGTCCACCGGCACCGGTCAGGCTCGAGGTGAGGCGATCGTTGGAGGAGTACGAAGTCCGCTTCGAGGACGAATTCCCGCCCCGGTCGGCCGAAGTGGTCGGCTTGTATCTCGACGCCGGTGCCGGAGCCCTGACCTCGTCAGTCCCGAGCGATTCGTCGGTGTCATATGCGTCGACGTCCCCGGACGGTTCGGTGCGGTTCGTTCATCGTTTCGAAGGTGACACCGAGATCACCGGACCGATGGTCTTGCGTTGTTTCATGTCGACCGACGACGGGCACGACATGGACGTGTTCGTCGGGATTCGGAAGCTCGATGCGAGCGGAACCAAGGTCAACTTCTGGAATCGGTTGTCGCGCCACGACATCGCGTCGCACGGTTGGCTCCGGGCCTCGCGTCGCCCCGACCCGAGTTGCATCGCCGACCCTCTCGTACCTGCATTCGACGGAGACCAGGAGAGAGAGGTGATTGCCGGCGAGATCATCGAATTGAACGTCGAGATCCTTCCTTCGAGCACGTTGTTCGAGGCTGGCAGTTCGCTGGTTCTCGAGATCAAGGGCCGCGACGTGACGGAACTGCCGAATTTCCAGCATCATCAGGTGTTCAACTCCGGAATCCACACTCTGCGGTGCGGGTCGTCGTTTCCGTCGGTGTTGCTCGTGCCGTTGATCCGACGCGGCTGAGCTCAGGTGGATTCGATGATCGACAGCGCGGTGGCGACCGTGAGGTCGACGGCCGATCGTCGTGCTTTGCCTTGTGGCTGCCGGAGGATTACGTCGTGAACCGATGCGTCGATTGTCGCCACGACCATACGAGCCTTCAGTGCTCGCTGTCGGTGGTCGGCGACGCGGGACTCGAGCAGATGAGACGTGAGGTCGACAAGTTGGGATTTCGCGCGCTCGAGTTCGACGTTGATCTCGTGTGTTCGCGGCGCTTGGTGCATGACCAGCAGGTGCAATTCGTCGAGATCGTGTTGCTCGACGAGAAAGTCGACGACTGAGCGAACGATCCGGTCGAAGCCTGAATCGCTCGCCAAGCCGTCGAGCAGATCGGCCAGCCCGGCGGTCGTCGACTCGATATGTCGTTTGGTGAGGGCGACGAGCAACGCGTCCTTGTTCGGGAAGTACTGATAAAGCGACCCGACCGACACCGCGGCCTCGTCGGCGATGTCGTTGGTGGTGGATCCGGCGTAACCCTGCTCGTGGAAGATGCGAGCCGCGGCGTCGAGAATGCGCTCGACCGTGAGACGGGAACGCTCCTGACGAGGGGATTTACGGGGAGAGACGGGCGATTCGAGCACGGGTGGCGGTCCGAAAATGCGAGTGGAAAGAACTGAGGATTGCTCGCATTCTATTCACATGCCAGTCGTCGACCGATCGACCCACCTGTCCGCCTCCGCCGACTCCGTGTGGTCGGCCGTCAAGACGCCAGCCGTCTTTCGCACGGTGACGCGCCGTCTTCTTTCGATGCCGGCGATCGCTGAACGTGAGAGCGATTGGCGGGAGGGCGAGACCGTGGTCGGTTGGGTGTTCTTGTTCGGTGTCGTGCCCTTCGCTCGTCACCATTTGCAGGTCGCTCGGATCGACGACTCGACGCGTACCTTGAGCAGTCGCGAGTTCGGCGGCCTGATCAGAACGTGGAACCACGACATCGTGGTCACCCCGATCGATGCGACGAGTTGCTCGTACCGAGATCGGATCGAGATTCGGGCCGGAATCGTGACGCCGTTGATCGTCGTGTACGCCCGCTGGTTCTATCGAATGCGCCAGCGCCGCTGGCGTGCCCTGGCGAAGGAACTACCGCGATGAAGAAGATGACCACGGAGATCCGACGCGTGATCGACGACAACATCGTGCAGGCGCGTGAGGCACGCAATCGTTTTGATTGGAACACGTGTTGGCGGCTTCTCGAAGACGCCCACGTTCTCAGTCAGCCGTGGGCATGGTCGCACACCCGCGTTCACGCTGCCATGTTGGTAGCCGGATGGCACGCTCGAGACACGCGCGAAGTGCGAGGCCAGATCGTGAGACTTCTGGTGGGCGGTGCGGCTTCCGCGGTGGGTCGTTATCCGACCGGCAACACCGGTCGTGCTCGGGTGTCGGCGACTCGGCCGATGCCCATCCGGCCCGATCTGGCCGAGATACTCGCCCGATCAGGTCAGCGAACCATCTGAGAGACTCGGCGCGACGAAAGTGTCGAGAGAGTCAGCGGGAACGCCGAGTGTGCCGTCGTCGAGCTTGATCCTCGGTAGTCGCTTCTCGTACATGGCCTCCAGGATCACGCGTGTCGGAACTCCCAGTCTTTGTGCCGCTTCGGCGGGCAGGAGTACCTCGGAAATCGTCATGTCACGCCTCCCTCGTCGAGGCCCAACTTACCGTGAATCATTCGGACGACCGTTGCCAGTTCGTCGTGTAGCCCTGGGGCGGCACCCCGTTGACGGAGTTCGAGTCGAGCGTCCTCGATTGCCTCTAGAACACGAAACATTTCGTCGAGGGACATGACGATGCGGGGTGGAACGGGATCGTCGAATGCCTCGCTGCGAGTCACGCGGTCAGTGTGTAAACGGTGCCTGACCTCAGGGCGAGCTGGCTCATTGCCGTTCTCAGCCAACTAGGTTTCACTTCGTGGCGACGACATTCAGACCGGCCGAGCGAAACGACTTCGCTGCGATCAAACGCTCCTACCAGCGTTCCTTCTGGACCGATCCGGTCACGCGGTGGCTCTTCCCCGACGACGAGGAATTCGTGAGCACACCGATGATGGACGACTTCTTCCATCGGCTCCTCGCCTACGAGCACAGTCTCGTCACGCACGACGTGGTGGCGTTCTCGCTGTGGATTCCTCCCGGGCGTCCCGATGTCGACATCGAGTCGACCGTCACCGAGGAGCCATCCGACGAACTGATCACCAAGTTCATCGCTCTCGGCAGCATCATCGATGCCAACACACCCACGGACGAGCACTGGTATCTGCAGATGATCGGCACTCATCCCGATTGGCAGGGTCGCGGTATTGGTTCGACGTTGATTCGAGAAGGCTTGTCGTGGGCTCGACGTGACGGCCTCGGTGTGTATCTCGAGACCGAGACGGTCGAGAACGTTGCGTTCTACCGGCACCTCGGATTCGAGGTGCGCAGCGAATGGGACGTGCCAGCCGGTGGCCCGCACATGTGGGGGATGTGGATCCCGCCGGCTTGACGCCGGGCATACACTCCGACCATGGCCGATGCCGTAAATCCTCTGGAGGACTGGCGCGGGGTCGATGTTGGCCAGATCCGGAATCAATTGCGCAAGACGGTCGCTGAGCGCGTGGCTGAGATGGTGCATTTCTGCAACCTCGTGCTCGAGGTCCAACGAACCGCCAGTGAGTCGAAGTCTGAATCGCGACGATGATCTTCGACCCGTTCTCGATGTGCCGTGTGCTCAACGAAGAAGGGGTTCATTACGTGGTTCTTGGTGGCTTTGCTGCGATCAGTCGCGGTTCACCTCTCTCGACAAGAGATCTCGATGTCATTCCCGATCGGAATCTGGACAATCTCGACCGTCTGGGTCGCGCGTTGACTCGGATGAACGCGAAGATTCGTATCGCAGGAGATCCTGTGGTCACCAAGATCGACGGTTCTTTCTTGGCCAACATGACTCACATGCTCAACCTTGTCACCGACTTTGGCGAGATGGACATTGCGTTCACCCCCGCAGGCTCGGCTGGTGACTACGAGGGTTGGAAGAAGAACGCGACCGATGAGACGATCGCCGATTCGCTCGTCGTGTCCGTGGCGTCTCTTGACGACATCATCGACTCGAAGAAGGCGGCCAATCGTCCGAAAGACCTGTTGGCACTGCCGTACCTCGAGTCCTTGCGTGACGAGATTCGCCGCCAGGAAAACTCCTAGAGCTTCTACCGGGCCGAAGGTGAAGCCGTGGTGGTGCCCGACGCTACGACGGGAGCACTCCTCGTCGGAATCAGCCGAGGCGAGACTGAATCGCAACCGCGTGGATCAACGCCCGTCGATCGGCGATCGGGCCGATCTTGTCTTCGAGGGGTCCGTCGATCATGAGCGTGGCGAGTCCGTGGGCGAGTGACCACATCGACGCGGCGCGCGCTCTGATGTCGTCGATCGATGCTTTCGGTCCGAGTTCGGCGCGCACGTGATCGACGAGCACGTCGAACGACGCGTCGGCCACCGCCTGCAGCTCGGGATCGTCCTCCATCTGGCACAGATCGCGCCGGAACATCACCCGGAAGTGGCCGCGGTGATCGAGAGCGAACTCCACGTACGACTCGAGGAGGGCGATGGCCGGGTCGGGACCCGTAGCGACCGCCGTTCGCATGGCCTCGCCGAACTTGGTGTATCCCTCCAGGGCGATGGCGCGGAAGATGGCCTTGCGGTCGGCGAAGTGGTGATACGGCGCCTGGTGACTCACGCCGGCGGCGGCTGCGACCTGGCGGAACGACAACCCGTCGGCGCCGTGCTCGGCGATGAAGTCGACCGAGGCGCGCAGCACGGTTTCTCGCAGGTTCGACGGGGCCATGGGGACAGGGTAAACCCGACCCTTGACACTGTCAACCACCGGAAGTAGACATCGTCTATGACCGACACTGAACTGCGACCCAACCCCAATCGCTACCTCGCCGGGAACTACGCCCCAGTAGCCGACGAAGTGACCGCCTTCGACCTGCCGGTCATCGGCGAGCTGCCCCGGGAACTCAACGGGCGCTATCTGCGCAACGGACCGAACCCAATCAACGAGGTCGACCCGAGCACGCACCACTGGTTCATCGGCGACGGCATGGTGCACGGCATCCGCCTGCGCGAGGGC
>JBDLRO010000151.1:0-2696 GCA_039800025.1 Actinomycetota bacterium
TTTCAACATGGGCTGGAACCACCGTACTTCGCGGGGTCGATCGAGCCAGGTGCCAAATGTCGGAGAACTAGCATCCGCTGAGTGGAAACTCCTGGGGGCCTGCAATCTCGCGCCAAATGGCTGATCGACCATGCCGACATGGTCGTCACGATCCTGGCGATGCTCGCGGTCGGATTCCTCACCGCGTGGGCCACGAGCGACAACATCGTCCTCGAATACGACTCGGTGTACTACCTGTCGGTCGCCGAGAACGTGTCCAACGGCGTTGGACTGCGCGAATACACCGGCGGTGAACTGACGAACTTTCCACCCGGCTATCCATTTCTCATCAGTTTCCTCATGCTCTTCGGATGGGGGTCGATGTCGGCGGCTGTCATCATCAACGTCGTCAGCGCGATGGCGATCATCGCCCTCGCCGCGCGCATCGCCTTCCACCTTGGGCCGCGTGGCAGTGCCGCATTCGTCGCACTCGGCGTTGCTGCATGGCCTGCGTTCTTGGTGATGCACTCCCAGGCAATGTCCGAACCCGTCTTCACCGTTGCGCTCCTGACGGTGGTTCTGAGTCTGGTGAGGCTTCCCGCTGCACCGAACCCGGTGACGTGGCGACACCTCATGCCACTGATACTCGCCTCATGGGCATGCTGCCTCATTCGCTACCAGGGGTACGTCGTCGTGCCAGCCGTGATGCTGGTACTTCTCCTGCAGAAGCGAACATGGACCGATCGCATCATTGCGACGTGCAAGTACTACGCACCTGCATTTCTCGGCGTCATCGCTGTCGTCCTGCAGAACGTCCTGCGCGCTGGTTCGCTGGGAGGTCCGGTGACCGAATCTCGCGAGTCCTTCGGAGACGACATTCGAGCTTCGCTCATTGTCGTCGGACGCCTTTTCTCGACCGATGACACGTGGACTCTCTCCGAATGGTCAGCGACCGATACGTCGATCATCTCAGGAATCGTCGTCGTCGGTCTTGTCGTTGCAGCCCTGCTCGGAGGATTCCTTCTCTTTCGAAAATCCGAGCTTCGGTATCGGATCCGAGCACTTCCCGTCTTCATTTTCATGCTGCCGATGTTCACCTTCGTGTCGGCGCGTCGAGTCTGGGTCGAGTTCACGCCCCGGATCTTTTTTCCGCTCTTGCCGCTGATCGTGATCCTCGTGGTCACAGTCCTGCTGTCGGCGGCCTCCCGCATGAACACGACGATTCGCATTGCTGCACCTGCTGTCTGTGTCGCAGCGATCGCGCTGCTGATGTCGTCCACGGTCGTCGCCGCCGATCGAGCCCACGACACCGTCGACGAGCTCAATCGCAAGGAGATCCTCGTCCCCGAACTTGGTCGAGCCGTCGCACAATTGCCCGAGTCGGCTGTCGTGTATTCCAACAATGCCGAAGGCATCTGGCTGTCGTCACGCGTGCCGCGCGTTCGGCGCTACGACATCTGGGCATGGAGAGTCGCCGACCTCACCGATACGCACTCGGAACGCCAGCCACCAGAACGCTTGATCAGACGACTGTGGCGGCTGGCCGAGGACTTGTGCGGGGGTTTCTATCTCGCATGGACGGATCTCGAAAACGACAAACGCGGCGGAGGTGACCTCGACATGCTCGACAGCTTCGCCACGTGGTCGCTCATCGAAGACTTCGATGGTGGCGCCCTGTATTACGTCGAAAGCAAGGTCGATGGTCTGTGCGAACTCGTCCCCGAGAACGAGGGTGACGATCAGTTAGTTTGACGTTGTGAGATCACACACGTCGAACATCCGCATTGCGGCCATGGCTCTTGCGATCGCGGGCGCCGTTCTCGGAGCCTGCTCCGGTGGAGAAACCGAAACGACGGAGACTCCTTCCTCGACCGAAGCTGTGACCACCGAGCCGACATCATCGAGTGAGCCCTCGGACTCACAGGCTCCTTCGACCACGGATCCGATCCAACTCGAACAACTGGCGATTTGGCCATCGGCCTCGGAGGTGTTCGCGACCCCGCGCGAGGTTGCAGAAGACTTCCTGCTGCACGTGTTCGGCCTTCCTCCGGTCATCGGTGAGTTCATGGCGGGAGATTCCCGAAGTGGTGAAATCGAAGTCTTCTCCCCGGGCGACGTCGAGACTCTGCGCGCGATTCTGCTGGTGCGCCAACTCGGACCGAACAATGGCTGGTTCATCATCGGCACGCTCAATGACAACGCTGTCATCACCAAGCCCGTCTACGGCGCCGAAGTCAGCATCGACGACGTGTCATCGCTCGTCGTCGAGGGAATGGCTGAAGGGTTCGAAGCGAGCCTGACCGTCTACGCACACATTTCCGGCAGCAGCGATGTTCTCGATCAGGAGACGACGATGGGCGGAAATCTCGGAGTGCCAGGCCCCTTCCAAGTCACGCTCGATCTGACCGGCGTTCAGCCAGGTGACACCGTGATGCTGCTCATTCGCGGCGGGGTCGGCCTCGAGACCGACCCCGGTGAATTCGGTGCGATTCCGATCCTGATCACCGAATGATCACGACAGGGTGATCACGACAGGGTGATCACAACTGGCTGATCTGCATCACTGCTTGCGGCGATACGGCGTGATGCCGCCAATCGGCACTCGACCGAGCCGTCCAGACTGGTAGTCCTCGAAGGCTTGCTGGATTTCCTGCTTCGAGTTCATCACGAACGGCCCATAAGCCACGATCGGCTCACGGATCGGCTGACCGCCGAGC
>JBDLRO010000152.1:0-9132 GCA_039800025.1 Actinomycetota bacterium
GGCATCGTCGTCGCAAGAACACCGTGGATGTTGAAGGTGTCGTTGCAGACTGCTTCCACGCCGGCGATGACCCACGGCAGGTATTCGGGTTTGCATCCGGCCATGACAGCATTGATGGCGATCTTCTCGACCGTCACTTCGACGAGATCTGGTGGGACGACGGCAACGACGTCATCGGGTGCACGCGTCGTACCTGTCAGCATGCGCAAGACGCGAGATTCGGTGGGTGGTACGACGGGAAGACCGTCCGTCCAGCCTCGATCGAACATCGCCTCGAACTCGTCTTCCGCGGAAGCCACCTCGACTCGCCGAGCGAACAGGCCGACTCCCGAGAATTGCGCTCTGAGCCGATCGACGTTGTCGGGGTCGACGCTCAGGCTTCCACAGCCAGGTCGAAAGCCAGGAAGTTCTGGTCCGAGTCCAGTGACGCCACTGAGAGACTCCCATGACTGTCTGTCCCAGCCGACCGTGCGTTCGACCTCGTGGCCGTCGGCGTTGAGAATCAGCGTCGGAACCGTTTCGATGTCGTGGAACCAGCTGAAGGACAGGTCTGCGTCATGATGCGCGTCCAAGCCATCGGGGAAGTCCGGATCGTCTTGGACGACGATGGTCAGTCCCGTTGTCGACCGAAGTTGTTCGAGAACAGGAACGACCATCTTGCAGGTTTCGCAGTCCCGCTTCACGACGACGGTCAATCCGGCTGCGAGTTGGGGCGCTTCGATTCGTCCGTTCATCGTCGAAGTCCTGTCACTGTTGTCCCAAGAAGTCGATGATCGACCGGTTGACGATGTCGGGACGTTCGAGATGCAAGAAATGGCCGGCTCCGTCGACGAATTGGGCTCGTGCATTCGCTGAGAATTCCAGCTGGGCGAATTCGGCCACTTCGATTCCCATGCACCCGTCGTTTCGACCGTGGAGATAGAGGAGTGGCTGTGGGGGAATGACGCTGCTCGAGTCCTGCATCGACTGGAGAGCAGGGTCGTTGTACCCGGCGCCGAGGGTGGCTCGGTAGTAGCCGAGAGCGGCTTGAAGGTTCTCGGGACTGCGCAAACTCGGCTTCAAGAGTTCGAGATCCTCCGTTGCGTCGTATCCGGGGGACCAGTCGGCCCAGAGCATGTCGATGTACGCGAGATCATTCGCGCCGACGACGAAGTCCGCGAACGGATGTTGGAAGAAGAACATGTACCAACTGCGTTTGACCTTTTCGAGATTCGTCACGAACGCTGTCCCGACTGCAGAACCTGGGGGAACCGCCATGGTGACGACTTTCGACCAGAGATCGGGGCGATGGGAAGCCGCGATGTGTGTGATCACCGCCCCCCAGTCGTGGCCGATGATCACCGGACGTCGATCGCCGTTGTTCAGATGTTCGACCAGTCCGATGGCATCGAGAGCAGAAGCTGCCGTCTGAAGTCGCCCGTCGGCGGGCACCGCAGTCGGCGCGTAGCCCCTGAGGAATGGAGCGACAGCTCGATACCCCTCGGCTGCGAGCTGGGGTAGAAGGTGTCGCCACGTGTGAGCGGAGTCGGGAAACCCGTGCAGACACAGGGCGATTGGGCCGTCGTTGTCCAGACCGGCCGAGAGAAAGGAGATCTGCAGGTCACCAATGGTCGCCGTTCCCGACTCGAGTGCCTCTGGCGTCGACGTGCTCATTGCGCAATACCCGGTGTGCTCATAGCAAAAACGTAGCCGTGACGTCGACGGCCCGCCGATTCGGATGCGACGAAGGTCACGGGGTGCTCATCTTTCGTTTCTCCCGCGAAAGGATTTAGCGTCAGGGCATCGGGGGAAATCTGGAATTTCATGTCACGTTCTTCGGTGTGCGCGGTTCGACACCATGCCACGACGATGACACGCGTCGTTATGGTGGAAACACGTCCTGTGTCGGACTCGAAGTCCCCGGCGAACCACCCCTCGTCTTCGATCTCGGGACAGGGCTGCGTTACTGCGGATCGAAGGTTCCCGAATCGGGACCGTTCCGCGGCACGTGTCTGCTCACGCACATGCATTGGGACCATGTGCAAGGTTTGCCATTCTTCGTTCCGACGTTGCGACCCGATTCGCACTTCGACATCTACGGTCCGGTTCAAGAAGATGGTCGGTCCGTGCGAGAAGTGTTCGAAGCGATCATCAAGCCCCCGATGTTTCCGGTCAGCGTCACCGACCTTCCCGGATCCTTCACCTTCCATGACGTGGCGAACGACGACTTCATGATCGGCTCTCTCGAAGTCCGCAGTCGACTGGTTCCGCACATTGGGAACACGCTCGGATTCAGAGTCAGCGTGGGTGGCGTCAGTGTCGCGTATCTGTCCGATCACCAGATGCCGGTCGACGGAACCCACGCGATGACCCAAGGGGCTCGGGAATTGTGCGAAGGAGTGGATCTCCTGATTCACGACTCCCAGTACACGCCTGACGAATTCGCCAAGAAAGCGAACTGGGGACATTGCACCATCGACTACGCGTTGTGGGTCGCCGAGGAATGCCGGGTCAAGACTCTTGCCTTGTTCCATCACGACCCGACGCGCAGCGATGACGAATTGGATGCGATTGCGGAAATGGCGCGGCTGAGGGGTGCCAACGTCGGCTTCGATGTCATTGCTGCCGTCGAGAACCAGACGATCACTCTCCCGATGCGGGGTTAGCACCCAGAGTCTGACGCGAATGGGTCGGGAGCGTATTGTGACGGCATGAACGATCCCGTTGATCCTCGCCGATTTCGAGACGTGCTCGGCCATTTTCCAACCGGTGTCACAGTCGTCAGCGGGACGGACGCCAATGGCATCCCGCATGGCATCACGATCGGTTCGTTCGTGTCGGTGTCGCTCGACCCTCCGCTCGTCGGATTCCTACCCGGAAAGAATTCCCGAAGTTGGCCGGCCATCGCTCAGTCGGGAGCGTTCTGCGTCAACATTCTCGGGGCCGGGCAGGAGGAGTTGTGTTGGCGATTCGCCAAGGAGCCTGCAACGGGAGACGACAACAAGTTCGTCGGTGTCGAGTGGACGAAGTCGCCTTCGGGTTCGCCGATCCTTCCCGGTGTGATCGGTTGGATCGACTGCACAGTGGAAACCGTCTCCGAGGCGGGAGACCATTGGTTCGTGATGGGTCGGGTCGTCGATCTCTTCCACGAAGTCGACGTCGCCGACGCCATGGTGTTCTTTCGCGGCAAGGTCACGAGCACCGCTCGGACCTGATCGCTCTCGATGACGATGCTCGTATTCGCAGCCTCAGTCGTTCTCGGCTGTTTCATGTGTGCAGCGGGTGGCACAAAAATTGCGATGGGTTCACGGTGGCCAGCCGAGGCGGCATCGATGGGGGCTCCGCGTCCGATCGTTCCGGTCCTGCCATGGATCGAACTCGTTTGCGGGGCTTTGCTGATCGGGCAATGGCAGCGTCAGGCGATTGCTCTCGTCGTCGGCGTCATGTTGCTCGGATTCACCGTTGCGATCATCGTTCAACTCGCTCGTGGACGACATCCGTCGTGTGCATGCTTCGGTTCATGGAGTGCTCGACCACTCGGGTGGAGACACGTCGTTCGAAACTCGGCCCTGTTGGTCCTCGCGTCAGTGCTGGTGGCGTGGTGAGGCTCAGGCGGTGACCAGGAGAAACGCGAGGATCTGAGCCTCTTCGCGCCAGCGTTCGTATCGACCGCTCGGACCACCATGGCCGGCGCCCATTTCCGTGCGCAGCAAGAGCGGCTCATCGTTGGTGCGCAGAGATCGAATCCGAGCCACCCACTTGGCGGGCTCGTGATACGACACGCGCGGATCGTTCAATCCCGCGGTGGCGAAGATTGCAGGGTAGGGACGAGAAGTGAGGTTGTCGTACGGCGAATACGACGCGATGTAGGAGGCATACGGCTCAGACCTCGGATCTCCCCATTCCTCCCATTCGGTGACAGTGAGAGGCAGACTTGGATCACTCATCGTCGTCACGACGTCGACGAAGGGAACCTCTGCAATCGCTGCGTTCCACAGATCGGGACGGAGGTTCAGGCACGCTCCGACCATCAGTCCGCCCGCACTTCCACCTCGAACAGCGAGTTTCGATGGGTTCGCGATCTTGCGTGCGACCAAGTCGTCGGCAACGGCATTGACGTCATCGAACGTGTTCCGTTTCGACTGCAATTTGCCGTCGAAATACCACTGGCGTCCGAGTTCTCCTCCGCCGCGCGGGTGGACCAGGACCCAACTCCAACCTCTGTCGATCAGAGAAAGCCGGGCCACGCTGAACCACGGTGCCATGGACATCTCGTAGCTTCCGTAGGCGTAGACGAGACATGGTGCTGGACTTGCACCGGTCGCGCCCTTCGCTCGGATCACGTCATATGGGACACGGGTGCCGTCGTGTGATGTCGCCCAGTGTCGAACGGATTCGTAGCGATCGAGGTCGACATTCGGTGTGGGAGTCCTCTTGAGCATCGTGTGTCGCTGCGAGACGACATCGATCTCCCACACACTCGACGGGGATGTGAGACTCTCGGTGGAGTACCGCACCGAGGTCGATCGCCACTCGGGATTGCTGTCGAGGTCGACATCGTGGGGTTCGTCACTGATCGGCACGATGTGCTGGGTGCCGTCCTGCGAGATGATCCGCAACCGTGGCTGGGCCATCACCCATTCGTGAACCACCATGAAATCCGCGAAACAGTCCGCACGTGTGATTCTCTGACCGGGCACGTGGGGAACGAAATCCGTCCACATGGATGGGTCGTGGAGCGGGGCTGTTGCAATGCGAAAGTCGGGTGCATCGTCGTTGGTGAGAACGACGAACCGATCCCCCCAATGGTCGAGGTGGTATTCGACGTCTGCCATCCGAGGCCGGACGAGTTGAGGGAAATCATCGGGGGAGTGGGCAGAAATCAGCAGGGTTTCACTCGAGGTCTTCGAATCCGCTCCGATGACGATCCAGTCCCCACTGCGGGTCGAGTCGACTCCGACGAAGAAACGTTCGTCGTCCTCGACATGAACGCGGACGTCGTCGTTCTGATTCGAACCAAGGCGATGTCTCCACACGGCGTTCGGGCGTTCCTGTTCGTCCTGTGTCACGTAGAAGAGGGTCGAAGAGTCCGCACTCCACGCAGTGCCGGCAGCCGACGTGTCGATGATGACGTCGTCGAGATCTTCGCCAGTTTCGAGATTGCGAACGCGGAGTGTGTAGTGCTCGCTTCCGTCGACGTCGAATGACCATGCCAGCAGTCGTGAATCGGGGCTGATGTCGAAAGCTCCGAGGGCGAAGTAGTCGTGCCCGCTGGAGAGTTCGTTCTCATCCAGAATCACATGTTCGGTCGCCGACTCTCGTGATCTTCCTCGACAGTGGATCGCATATGACATGCCTTCGACAGTCCGCGAGACGTACCACCACCCATCCTTGAGAACAGGAACGCTCTCATCGGTTTCCTGGATGCGGGACTTGATCTCCGTGAAAATCGTCTCGACGAGGTCAGCATGGTTCGCGAACCATCCCGCTGTGTGCGTGTTCTCGGCATCGAGGTATTCGATCGTGCGCGAATCGTGTCGGTCGGCGAGCCAATGAAATGGGTCGTTCACCGTTCCCGACGGACGAATGTGTTCATGGGGAACTTGGGGCGGAGTCGGCTGCGTCGTGGACACTGGCAAGAGGGTACGACCACTCATCGACGCGACCCACTGGGGTGACGGAGATGACGAAGAAAATGCCCCGTGTGCCTCGTCGTGATCGATGGGCGCACGGTTATCGTCTCGGCGTGCGCGTGTGGATCGACCAGGACCTGTGTACAGGGGACGGCCTGTGTCTCGACCATTGCCCGGATGTCTTCGTTCAGCTCGAGGATGGGATTGCCTATGTCGCCGAGGAGGGTCGGGCCCTGCACGACCCGGGTGGATCGGGCAGCTTGGCTTGGGTGCCCCTGCGCCACTATCAATCCGTGATCGATGCAGCCGAGGCGTGTCCGGGAGAGTGCATCTTCATCGAGATGCCTGCGGCCGGTGAATTGCGCGCCTCGGCCTGATCGCCCGTCGGAGTCCTGCGCGCCAGTGAAAATGCCATCTCGGCGTGAGAAACAGATCGATGAATTGTTACTATGCCGGTAGTGCTAATTCCCCTCTGGGGACTGGACAACGGAGCAGGCCATGACCTCGTTCGATCTCGACCTCAGCAAGTATTCACTCGGCTGGAGCGATGACGTCGAATACGCCTTCACCCCGGAAAAGGGTTTGAACAAGGCTGTCGTCGACCAGATCTCGTGGTGGAAGGGCGAACCGAAATGGATGACCCAGTTCCGAGAGCGCAGTTTGCGACTGTTCGAGAAGAAGCCGATGGCGCAGTGGTTCGCCGAGAACATGCCCGACATCGACTTTCAGGACATCTTCTATTATCTGCGTCCTGCGAATGCCCAGGTCGACGAATGGGACGATCTCCCCGAGCAGATGAAGGCGACGTACGAAAAGCTGGGCATCCCCGAAGCTGAGCGAAAGTATTTGGCGGGCGTAACGGCTCAATACGAGTCGGAAGTGGTGTTCCACCGCAATCGCGAGGATCTCGAAGCTCAGGGAATTCTGTTCTGCGACATGGACACCGCTCTGCGGGAGTATCCCGAACTTGTGAAGCAGTATTTCGGCACCGTGATCCCACCCGGCGACAACAAGTTCGCTGCATTGAACAGTTCCGTGTGGTCGGGTGGTTCCTTCATCTATGTTCCACCAGGGGTCGAGTGCGAGATGCCCCTTCAGGCCTATTTCCGAATCAACAGTGAAAACGCTGGGCAGTTCGAGCGGACGTTGATCATCGCTGATGAGGGCTCGAAGGTCCATTACATCGAAGGGTGTTCTGCCCCTGTGTACACGAGTGACTCTCTTCATTCTGCGGTCGTCGAGATCATCGTCAAGCCGAGTGCACGCGTCACCTACACGACAATCCAGAATTGGTCGCCGAACGTCTACAACCTCGTGACCAAGCGGGCCCGCGTCGAAGCCGAGGGACACATGGAGTGGATCGACGGCAACATCGGCTCGAAGCTGACGATGAAGTACCCGAGCGTCTACCTCGTCGGGCCGAAGGCGACGGGCGAAGTGCTCAGCGTTGCGTACGCGGGTGCTGGTCAGCATCAGGACGCCGGGGCCAAGATGGTTCATGCTGCTCCCGAGACTTCATCGAAGATCGTGTCGAAGTCGATCAGCAAAGACGGTGGCATCACCACGTATCGCGGCTTGGTGCGCGTGGACGAAGGTGCGTACGGATGCAAGAGCCACGTACAGTGCGATGCTCTGATTCTCGACGAGAACAGTGAGAGCCGAACTCTTCCGTACATGGAAGTCGGGGAGAAGGATGCTCAGATCGGCCATGAGGCCACGGTCTCGAAGATCGCAGATGAACAGCTCTTCTACCTCCAGAGTCGTGGCCTTTCTCAGGAACAGGCCATGGGAATGATCGTCAATGGCTTCATCGAACCCGTGACGCGGACATTGCCGATGGAGTACGCGGTCGAATGGAGTCGCTTGATCGAACTCCAGATGGAAGGTTCCGTCGGCTGATGCCGATGCGTCAGGACTGCAGGAACTTCGAAAGCCGGACGTACGCGTCAGGTGAGACGGTTCGCAAGTGCAACCTCGATCTCGCGCCCGAGGCTCCCTGGCGGTGTCCGGAGAACTGTTCGGGTTTCGCTCCTCGCATGGATGCAGGGTGGTCCTACGGTTCACTCGTGACGCCCCGGACACCTGATGAACCTCCGGGTCTCGACGACGGATCCGCAGCGGCAGTGCTCGACATGGCGGAGGACATTTTGAACTCCGTTGGTGCGCGGGTGCTCGCGGAAGTCGAAGCGGAGCGAGCAGCGAAGAAGAAGCGCTGGTTCAGGCGACGTCGGGATTGAATGTGACGGTCTCACGTATCGGGACGATGGTTCACGTGAGCTGCTGGGAACGGTGACAACGATCCACGTCGGTCAATTTCTCCTATCCCGGTAGTAGTATTTCGCTGTGCCCGTTCTTACTGCAGACACGGCGTCACTCCTCGGCGAGTCGTGGAACAACGTTCGCCGGTCCGCCTTCGAGCGGGCGAAGTCGGCGCCGTTCCCCACTCCTGAAGAAGAAGTTTGGCGATACAGCCGAATCTCGGAATTGTCCATCGAGGAGTTCAGTCCTGCGCCGTGCCCGTCGACTGTCACGGCCGAGAACGTTCCTGTCGGCGTGACCATCACGAAGGTCGCTCGGGGAGAGGTATTGCCCGAGGGAGTGCGCTCGGACCTTTTCGATACGAGCGATCATGACGACAGCAGCCTTTTCGAAGATCTGAACTTGGCGCTGATGGATGTCGTCATCGTCTCGACGAAGGCGAACATGGTGTTCGAGCAGGCAATCATCGTGACACACGATCTTTCGCAGGCGGGCGCGGCTTACTTTCCGCGACTCGTCATCGACGCTGGTGAGAATTCCGAGGTCACCGTTGTCGAGAGATTCGTGTCCCCGGACGGGTGCAGACTTCTCGTTGTGCCAGCACTGGATGTTCGTACTGCCAAAGCGGCTCGGGTGAAATATCTCGGAATCAATGAATTGGGTGACGCATCGTGGGAAATCGCCTCGCAGCAGTCGAGCGGGGACAGGGATTCCGACACCTTGCTGGCGACGGTCGCACTCGGAGGCGACTACGCCCGCGTGAGCACGTTGGCGAAACTCGTCGGACAGGCCGGCAACACGCGCCAGATCGCGATCTACTTCGCGGGCGGCGAGCAGATGCACGACTTTCGAACACGTCAGGAACACGTGGCTCCGAAAACGACGAGTGACCTTCTGTTCAAGGGCGCCATCCAGGATCAGGCAAAGAGCGTGTACACAGGTCTGATCAAGATTCACAAGGAAGCCAAGGGATCATCGGCATTCCAAACGAACAGAAACCTGACGTTGTCCAAAGGGGCCTGGGCCGAAAGTGTTCCGAATCTCGACATCGAGACGAATGATGTCAAGTGCAGTCACGCCTCGACTGTTGGACCGATCGACGAAGATCAGCTGTTCTATCTCGAGAGCCGGGGCATCCATCCAGATGTTGCAGAGCGACTCGTGGTTCTCGGGTTCTTCGACGAAGTTCTCGATCAACTGCCCGTGGGTGATCTTGCAGGCGGCCTGCGGAAGAAGGTCGCTGACAAACTCTCGATCGGAG
>JBDLRO010000153.1:0-11191 GCA_039800025.1 Actinomycetota bacterium
GCGGCAAGTACGTCGGCTTCATCACGAGCATCTTCACTGCGAGCAGCGTTCTCGGTCCGCTGATCGGGGGCTTCATCGTCGACAACACCAGCTGGCGTTGGATCTTCCTGGTCAATCTCCCTGTTGGACTCGTTGCCCTCTTCATCACGGACAGAGCCTTGCGATTGCCGTTCCACCGACAGCAGAGAAGAATCGACTATCTCGGCGCAACGTTGCTCGTTGTCGCCGTGACGAGTCTGCTGCTCGGACTTTCCTGGACGGGTGACTCGTACGGCTGGGCTTCGATGCCGACGCTGACTCTGTTCGCCCTCACGATCGTCTCCACCGCAGCATTCGTCATCTGGGAGCGGCGAGCCGAGGAACCCATCATTCCCCTTGCAATGCTTCGGCTGGACGTCGTGAGTTCCGTCGTTCCGATGATGTTTCTGGTCGGCGCCATCATTTTCGGTGCGAACACGTTCATGCCCCTCTACCTGCAGGGTGTCACCGGAGTGTCAGCCACCAATTCAGGACTACTTCTCGCACCCCTTGCCGTCGCTGTTGCGGTCACCGCAATGATCACGGGCCGGATCACGGCGCGTACGGGCAAGTACAAACTGTGGCTTCCCATGGGTGCCGTCTTCGCAATCTGCGGACTGACCATGGTGTCATTCCTCGGAACGACTCGCGGCTATCTCTACATCGCGATGATCGGCTCGTTCTGGATCGGAGCAGGAATGGGGGCGCTCATGCCGACAGGCACTCTCGCGGTCCAGAACGCCGTTCCGATGCACGAAATGGGCTCGGCCTCGTCGACGGTGATCTTCATGCGCCAGCTCGGAGGCGCCATCGGACTCGCCGCGTACGGAACGCTCCTCAACTCGCGCCTCGCCGGTCGTGTCGATCCCGAACTCATCCGGGTTCCCCGCGAGATCAAGAACCTGCCATCGCCTGCTCGCGAGGATGCTCTCGCCGGGCTCACCGACGCCATCAACGTCGTCTTTCGTGCATCACTTCCTGTCATGGCCGTTGCATTCGTGATTGCGCTCTTCGTCCCCGGACTGCCCCTGCGCGGAGCAACAGCGTTGACCGCTACACCACGGGCCGATGACGAGTCTGAGACCTCGCCACACGTCGGGCATGCCATGCCACCAGGAACAATCCACTGACTGCAAAGACGGCGGCGCTCCAGAAGATGGCGCGCTTTCCGAACACCTGACCGACTCCGCCGAGGGCGAGTCCTCCGAGGACGCCTCCGAGTTCGAAGAACATGGTGAAACTGGCAACGACTGCCACCCGTTCGTCGTCATCGACGTTGCTCACGCTCATGGCCAAGAGTGACGGATAGAGGAATGAAATGCCGAGAGCGAAGAACACCGTTCCGATCCAGATACCCGCCGCATTCGCAAGTGCTGCGACGGAGAGAACACCGAGAAGAATGAACGCGATCGCAGCAGCGACACTGCGCACCAGACCGATCGTCTCCGGCAACCGTGCTCCGAAGAGTCGGATCACGAGACACACGACGCTGTAGACCACGAAGAAGCGGGCAGACCCATCGAGTCCGAGTTCCTTGGCATACGTCGGGACGAAGGAATTGAACGCTGTCCATGCTGCGATACCGAGAGCCATCATTGCTCCCGGGACGATGGCCTTCGGATGGAACCAGAGCGAGCTGAGTGATCCTCGTTCAGCACGAGTCGGAGGTGTCGTCTCCCCGGTGAACGCGGGAGCACGCATCGAGACCGCCGCAGCAGCGAGACAACACGCCGACGAGAGAAGGAAGACCTCGTCGTACCGCCCCGATCCGAGACCGCGAGCCGAATCCGAAACCCCTCCCATGACCCATTCGCCGAAGATCGGACCGAGAGCCACTCCCCCGAAGACGGCCACGGACAGGTAACTGGCACCCTCGGCCTTGCGATGTTCCGGACTGAGCTCGACGATCACCGTTGCCGCTCCGACGAACAGCGCAGCCTCGCCGATGCCCATCAGGGCTCGAAGCGGAAGAATCTGCCATGCAGACGTCACCGCGACCAGACCGAGAGCAGCAACCGCACCGAGCAGCCCTCCGCCCACCATCATCGTGCGACGACCCCAGCGGTTCCCGACCCATGTCAGGCTCGGCCGGAAGAGAACTGCAGCGCCGCTGAAAGCGACAGCCGATGCTCCGATCATCGCCTCGCCGAAACCGAGCCCGTTCTCGATGAAGACGGGCAGCGTCGGGATGAGAACGCCGACGCTTGCGTAATAGGCGAAAACAGCCAACGTCACGAGAAGGAATGGGAGCGTGACCATCGACTGACGACGCGCCGAACTCACCACCTGCGTGTCGCGCGAGGACATGAGACCGTGACGAGTGAATCGATCGGATCGTGATGAAGAGAACTGAGTGGGCCGTTCAGCCCACGATCGGTTCCTTCGGAAGACCGAGAACTCGCTCTCCGACGATGTTGCGCTGGATCTGACTCGTACCGCCCCAGATCGTCTCGGAACGGCTGAAGAAGAACGCCGACATCATCGGACTCACCGGGTAGCCCGGACGCCTCTTCTCGCGGGCAACCCCTGGCCACGATGCGCCATCGGAGCCGGCATCGACCAGCATGCTCTCGGCACCGAGAATGTCGAGGGCGAGTTCCATCGCCGCCTTGTGCATCTCGGACCAGAACATCTTGTTGGTCGCGCCGAGGGCCATGACTCCGAGATCCTTGGAGTTGTTCAAGGTGGCCGTCAGCGAACGAAGGCCGTTGACGCGAAGGATCTGGATCTTGGTGTAGTACTCCATCAACCCCTGACGGATGCCGGCGTCGGAAATCTTTCCGTTCTCCCGGGCTGCGCTCACCATGAGACGGTACTCCTCTTCGAAACGCCGATAGCCCGTCGTCGCACTCATGCCACGCTCGAATGCGAGCGTCGAGTTCGCAACCTTCCATCCGTTGTTCACGCCTCCGACGACGTTGTCCTTCGGGCAGCGGGCATCGGTGAAGAAGACTTCACAGAACTCTGCGGTTCCATCGGGTTGGGTGATCCCGCGGACCTCGACGCCCGGTTGCCGCATCGGGACGAGGAGATACGAAATCCCCTTGTGCTTGGGTGCTTCGGGGTCGGTGCGAGTCAACAAGAAGCAGTAGTCGGCATGGTGACCGCCAGTCGTCCACACCTTCTGGCCGTTGATGACCCATTCGTCGCCGTCGAGCACGGCGGTCGTCTTCAATGATGCGAGGTCAGAACCCGAGTTCGGCTCACTGAATCCCTGACACCAACGTGTCGTTCCATTCATGATGTTGGGCAAGAACTCGCGCTTTTGCTCATCGGTTCCCCACTGCAGAAGGGTCGGTCCGACGAGAGTGTCGCCGAAGAAGTCGGCGCGTAGAGGCGCCTTCATCGCAGCGAACTCTTCGGAGAGGACGACACCCTGCATCGTCGTCAGTCCCTTCCCGCCGAACTCCTTCGGCCAGGTGGCGCAGATCCAACCACCGGCGAACAACTTCGACGGCCACGTCTCGTTGAACTCCTTGCGCTCTTCGGGCGACATCTCGAAGCCCGGTTCACCCCAACCCTTGGGGAGATTCTCGTTCAGCCAGGTTCGGATCTCGGCGCGGAATTGTTCGGCGTCAGCTGGGTAGTTCAGTTCCATGCCGACAGTCTCTCGCGCAAGAGAGCCTCAGCCCAACCCAGCGACCGATTTCGAGGTTTTCTCCATACCTCGCAGCAGGGTCCGTTCACAGAGAGTTCACAGGGGACCAACAGTCGTGAAACGGGATCTCTCTACGGTGCCCGACGTGGCCGACGGCATCCCGAAACCTTCCGAACATGTCCTGACCGCCCAGGAAAAGGCGGTTCTCCTGGCTCTCGTCGAATCATGCGACCGGGTCATCGGGCGACGGGAACTGGCTCGGCGGGCGGGGCTGACCGAAGTCAACGAGCGCCGGTGCGATTCGCTCCTCGTCTCGGTGCGGCGCGCCCTCGGACCGGAATCCGTTCGAACAGTTCGCGGGCGCGGATGGATGATCGCTTCCACCCACCTCGACATCGCCAAGTCTCTCCTGGCTCGATCGGACGAGACCGTCGTCTGATCCCGATGTCATTCAGCGCGTGAATGCCCACGAACGAATCCATCACACAGCCGAAACAATCGCCTGACCGACGTGAAACACGGCTGTCCTAACGTGATCCCTGCGCATCGAGCTCCGACAACGGCGTCGAGCCACCGGGATGTCCGGGCGCTCCGTCAGCGTCGACGAAACCATCCAACTCTCGAACATCAACCCGCTCGAGAGATCAACCAACGAACCGAAAGAAAGGCAGTCAAACATGGAATCTGCATCATTGACATGGGTGCTCATCTCAGCTGCGCTCGTTCTGTTCATGACACCAGGTCTCGCATTCTTCTACGGAGGAATGGACCGCGGCCGAAACGTCTTGAACATGCTGATGATGAACTTTTATTGCGTACTCATCATTCCCGTCCTCTGGATGGTGCTCGGGTACACGCTGGCCCAGGGAGGCTCCGGCAACTGGATCGGCAACTTCGACTGGCTCTTCCTGAATGACATCGGGGTGATGGAAGACGGCGGAGGCCAGATCGCAACGATCGCATTCCTCGGAATGTTTGCCGCGATCACGCCCGCCCTCATCTCGGGCGCGGTCGCCGACCGTATGAAGTTCTCAGCGTGGGCGATCTTCGTCCCCGTCTGGTCGCTCCTGGTCTACGTTCCCGTCTTCAAGTGGATCTACGGCGGATGGCTCGGCGATCGCGGTTCGCTCGACTTCGCTGGCGGAACCGCCATTCACGTGAACGCCGGTATTGCTGCACTCGCTGCAGTTCTCGTGCTCGGCAAGCGCAAGGGCTGGCCGACTGAAGGACACCCGCCTCATTCGATGCCGCTCGTCATGATCGGAACCGGCATCCTGTGGTTCGGCTGGTTCGGCTTCAATGCGGGTTCTGCCCTCGCCGCCAACGGCCAGGCAGCACAAGCATTCATGAACACGTTCCTTGCAGCTGCTGCCGCAGGGCTGTCATGGGTCGCCACCGAATGGCTGCGTGACGGCAAGCCCACCAACCTCGGCGCCGCCTCGGGCATCGTTGCCGGTCTGGTCGCGATCACACCGGCTGCTGGCTACGTCTCGGGAGTGGCTCCCATCATCATCGGCCTCATCGCTGGTGTCGTGTGCTGCTACGCAGTTCGGCTGAAGTCGAAGGCTGGTTATGACGACGCTCTCGACGTCGTCGGTGTGCACTTCGTCGGCGGTCTCGTCGGATCACTGTTGATCGGATTCTTCGCGAATCCGGAATTCTTCGACGGTGCATTCGAAGAAGGGATCTTCTATGGCGGAGACGCTGGTCTGCTTCTCGAACAAGCTCTCGCCAATGGGGCTGCGATCGTCTGGTCGTTCATCGTGACGCTTGCAATCTTCCTCGCACTCAAGAAGACCATCGGAGTGCGCGTCGATCCCCAGGACGAAGCAGACGGCCTCGACTATGCACTGCATGCAGAGTCGGCGTACCACTGATCGCCTGAGATCCGTGATCGAACTCCAGATTTCCCAATGAGAGACAAGCGAAAGGCATCTCAATGAAACTCATCACAGCAATCGTCAAGCCGTTCAAATTGGATGACGTCAAGGACGCCCTGCAGGCATCAGGTGTGCAGGGAATCACCGTCAGCGAAGTTCGCGGATTCGGACGCCAGGGGGGTCATAGTGAGACCTACCGCGGAGCCGAGTACAAGATCGACTTCGTTCCGAAGGTGCGTCTCGAACTCGTCGTCGACGATTCGTCGGTCGACTCGGTCGTGGCAGCCATCAAGGCTGCGGCCAACACCGGCAAGATCGGCGATGGCAAGATCTGGGTCACCGACGTGGCTCGCATCGTGCGGATCCGAACCGGTGAAGAGGGTCCGGACGCCATTTGATCGGTTCGGTTCACGGTTGACCTGACCAGTTCACGGTTGATCTGGAGGCTTCACGGTCGCTCTCACGAGTGGCCGTGAAGCCTCTACTCGTGCTCGTGAAGTGCTCTCCACACCCGCTCGGGAGTGCACGGCATGTCGATGTGTCGGACTCCGAGATGACTCAGAGCGTCGACGACGGCGTTCTGCACTGCAGGTGTGGCACCGATCGTTCCGCTCTCACCAATGCCCTTGGCCCCGAGGTCGTTGAGCGGGGACGGTGTTTCGAGATGGATGGTCACGAAACTCGGCACCTCCGCAGCGGACGGGAAGCCGTAATCCGCAAAGTTGCCCGTGAGCGGGTTGCCGTCATCGTCATAGACGACTTCCTCGAACAGCGCCTGGCCGATTCCCTGCACGAGACCTCCGTGCACCTGGCCTTCTGCGAGCAGGGCATTGATGATCCGCCCCGCGTCGTCTGCAGCGAACAGATTTCGAAGCCGGACACCGCCGGTTTGCGTGTCCACTTCGACGACTGCGATGTGCGCGCCACTCGGAAACGTTCCTCCCATCTGACTGAAGTCTCCTTCAGCATCGAGTGAGATGTCCTCGGCTCGTGCTGCCGTGACGACATCGCTCCAGGTTCTGGCAACCGCAGGCGCGCCCACGACATGGAATCTGCCCGCGTCGAGAACGACATCCTCCACATCGGCTTCGAGCAGACGAGCTGCGACCTCACGTGCAGTATCGGCGACTGCGCCGGCCGCACGCCAAACATTCGTTCCTCCCAGTTGTACCGAACGCGACCCACCGGTGATCTCGCTGCTGCGAACGAGATCGGTGTCACCGTGCACCACTGTCACGTTGTCGAACGGTATTCCGAGTCGATCAGCAACCAGCATCGCCCACGTGGTGCGGTGCCCCTGCCCGTAGGGCGTCGTGCCTGTGACCACTCGAGCCGTCACCTCACCGACGTCGTCGATGTCGACTTCGACCGTGCCGAGTTCGGATCCTCCGGACATCGCAGTGATCTCGACGTACACAGCGACCCCGATTCCCAGTTGGACCGCATCGTCGCGCAGTCGACGCTCATTCTGCTCACGCCGAAGCTCCTCGTAATCGGATGCTTCGACGACGAGATCGAGGCCACCCGGGTAGTTGCCGCTGTCGTAGACGGTTCCCATCGCCGTCTTGTAGGGAAAGCGATCGGAGGCAATGAGGTTGCGTCGTCGAACTTCGACCGGGTCCATGCCGATCTCCGCTGCGAAGAGATCGACCATTCTCTCGATGGCAGCAGCAGCCTCTGGTCGTCCGGCGCCGCGATACGCGACCGTCGGAACGGTGTTCGTCACGACTCCTCGAGCCGACATCGCCGCCGCAGGAATGTCGTACGTGCCCGTCAACATTCGTCCGGTCATGAATGGCAGAACGGCTCCGTACCTCGGATACGCACCCGCGTCCTGCACGATGTCCATCGAATATGCCAGGATTCGGCCGTCCCGGGTCCCCCCGAGTGCGACGTCCTGGACCTGCCCTCGGCCGTGACCGAGACCGTTCATGCTCTCGGTGCGAGTCTCGGTGTATCGCACGGGCCGATCGACTCGTCGAGCGATCCACGGCAACACCATGTCCTCGGGGTAGAAGAACGCCTTCGCTCCGAATCCTCCACCGACATCCGGAGTGATCACTCGAATCTGCTCGACGGGAATGCCATAAAAGGCCGCTATCTGTGCTCGGATCGCGTGCGCGCCCTGGCTCGCTTGCCAATGTGTGAGTCGACGCACACCATCAGGTCCGGCTGACTCCCATCGGCTCGCCGCCACACGGGCTTCGAGGGGGCTCGGGGCAATGCGTCTGTTGAGAATGCGCTGCGACACGACGACATCGCACTCGGAGAAGTCAACTGTTCGACCAGCTGGAAAGTCGACGACGACATTCGAGCCGTGCTGCGGAAACAACAGCACATCGTTCGAGCACGCTTCGAGTGGGTCGACGACGACTGGGAGGGGCTCGAACTCGACGACAACGGCCTCGACCGCATCCACCGCAAGAGGTCGAGTCTCCGCGACGACCGCCACGATCGGTTCGCCCACGTAACGGACGATGCCGTTGGCGAGCGCCGACCGACGAATCCCCTCTGGTAGGAGCGGCATGTCGATCGGAAGCGGACCGATGCCGTCGGCCTCGAGGTCGTCATGAGTGAAGACGCCGAGCACTCCAGGCATCGTCATCGCCTCGCGGACATCGAGGGAGACGATTCGACCGTGGGCGACGGATGACCGAACGAACACCACATGAACGGCCCCATCGATCGGCAGGTTGTCGATGAACGTCCCGCGCCCCATGACGAGATCGGGGTCCTCGGTTCGAAGCACACGTTCGCCGATCATTCCCATATGTTCATCCCCAAACCGTGTCCATCCCCGAACAGTCAGCCCCCGCGACGATCGGCCCAAGCAGGGCATCCCCCTCACTGAAAGTTCTGCGCTGCGGTCAGCGTAGATTGGCTTCATGACAGTCACCGAGTCCGATCCCCCGAAAGCTGCGCGCTGGACCGCCCAATGGAAGGAACTCTACGAAGAGGTCATCACCACGGGACTGTGCACTGGATGTGCGGGGTGCGTCGTGACGTGTCCACACGACGTGATCGGCTACGAACACGAAGAAGGGAAGTACAAGCCCTTCCATCTGGAAGAAGAATTGGGACTCGGGAACTGCATCCACGGCGAGAAGGGGTGCACGACGTGTACTCGCGCGTGTCCGCGGTTCCGTTCGTGGGAGTCCGCTGCTGATCAGCATCTCTTCGGACGAGTGCGCGAGCCCGATGAGATGGCCGGCATTTGGCGCCAACTCCTGCTGACCCGCGCCAAGGATCCGGTACAACACGAAAAGGGCCAGGACGGAGGCTTCGTCTCAGCCATGCTGATCTGGCTCCTCGAGAACGACTACATCGAAGCTGCACTCGTGAGCGGTGTCGAACCCGACGATGCATGGAAGGCGAAGCCAGCTCTGGCTCGCAACAAGGAAGAAGTCCTCGCGACCGCTGGCTCGCGATACACGTACTGCGCGAACCCGCTCGCCTTGCGCGACGCCAAGGAACAGGGATTCTCCCGACTCGCCCTCGTCGGAATGGGCTGTCAGACCTCCTCGCCCCCTGTGATGTGGGATCGCAAGGCAGGAAAGGTCAGCAAGCCTTTCCTCTTCAACATCGGACTTCTCTGCTCGAAGACGTTCGACGATGCGATCTTCCCCGAGTTGTTCGAGGCCAAGTACGGCTTGAAGAAGCAGGACATGGTCAAGATGAACATCAAGGGCGTCTTCCAGATCTGGATGAAGGACGGCTCGTACCACGAGATCGACCTCAAGGAATGCCACCAGTGGACGCGTGAAGGCTGCAAGAACTGTCCCGACTTCTCAGCCGAGCACAGTGACATCGCAACCGGTGGAATCGGCAAGGACAACGACTGGACACTCACGATCGTTCGCACCGAACTCGGAGAGGAAGTCATCAATCGCATGATCGCCCAAGGTGTGATCGAGGCGAGACCGGCTCAAGAGGACGAAGTGGCGATGAAGCTGCTGAGGACCCTCAGCATCGTCAGCCGTCGCCGTTGGCCGAATTGGGCAGATGGCGCTCCTGCTGTCGGAGTTCCGCCGCCGAAGAAGAAGGCTGACGGAAGCGCTCCCGCAGCTCACTGAGCTGCATCGTCTCGAACAGCCGCGTCGGACACCTCGACGGACGGCGTCATCCGAGTGTCGGGTTCTCCTGACGTGCTGCACGTTGCATCCGCTCCACCGGGGCTTCGCGAAAGTCCGGATGTGTCAGGATCCAGAACTGGTTCGACACGATCGCATCGTGAACCTGGTCGGCAACGTCAGTCGCCGGGATTCCCGTCTCGACTCCTGTGTGCAGTGCCTGATTCATCATCGCGCTGATCGGATCGACGATCTCTGACGGACGCGGTCCGAGCCGATCGGTCCATTTGATGTCGGTCATCAGATTCGTCTTGACGAATCCCGGGCACAGGACGCTGCAACTCACACCTGATCCTTTCGCTGCGAGTTCCAGGAACAAGCCTTCACTGATCGCGACGACAGCATGTTTGGTGGCGTTGTAGGGACCGAAGCCCGGCATCGCAACGAGGCCCGCCATCGAAGCGGTGTTGACGATGTGTCCTTCGTTCTGGTCGAGCATGATCGGCAGGAACGATCGAATGCCGTGGACGACTCCGTAGATGTTGATGTTGATGACCCAGTCCCACACGCTGATCGGTCCGGTCCATTGATCGCCGACACCTGCAACGCCGGCGTTGTTGCACAGCACGTGGGCTGCCCCAAAAGCCTCGAGTGTGCGACGGGCCAATTCGTCCATGCTCTCTCCGAGAGAAACATCCGCCACAACGGGCAGGACATCGGCTCCGTTCTCACGCATCTCGGCTTCGGTGCTGCGCAGTTTGAGTTCATCGACGTCGGCAAGGACGATCTTCATTCCAGCGGCTGCGAAACGGTCGGCCATCGCCCGTCCGATTCCACTGGCTGCCCCCGTGATCACTGCGACTTTGCCCTGGAGATTTTCCATTATTTCCCCCTTCGATATGCGCCAACCCTAGGCGCGACGTAGCGTTTCGGCGATGGGCTACCGGTATCTCTGGACTCCTCTGGAACTCGGACCGGTGACGACGCGCAACCGGATCGTGTTCAGCGCGCATCTCACGAACTACGCCCGCAACGGACTTCCCACCGAACAACACGCTGCGTACTACGCAGCGCGCGCGGCCGGCGGCTCTGGACTGATCATCACCGAAGAGCACTCGACCCATCCCACCGATTGGCCGTACGAGAAGTTGATCCACGGGTTCCATCGCGAAGTGATCCCCGGGTATCGCATGATCACGGACGCTGTGCACCGACATCGCGTTCCGATCTTCGCCCAGATCAACCACAACGGAGGCCAAGCGAGCAGCATGTTCAGCCGCCTTCCCGTGTGGGCACCATCTCCGGTGGCTGATCCGCTGTTCCGCGAAGTTCCCAAGGCCGTGACGAAAGCAGAGATCGACGAGATCATTGCGGGTTACGTCACCGTTGCCGAACACTGCGCGGAAGGCGGGTTCGACGGAATCGAACTTCAATGCAGCCATTCGTCCATCGTGCGCGGATTTCTCTCGCCGGCGACGAACAAGCGCATAGACGAGTACGGAGGATCGCTCGTCAATCGCGCCCGACTGTTGATCGAAATCGTCGATGCTGTTCGCAAGATGATCGGCAATCGACTCTCACTCGGCGTTCGACTCTGCGTCGACGAGTTCATCGAAGGCGGCACG